>JBGSXK010000356.1:0-7861 GCA_041751455.1 Anaerolineae bacterium | reverse complement strand
CTGCTGGTGATTGATGGCTTCACCGGCCCCCAGTTGGCCGCGCGCAATCTGGCGACGGTCACGCCCTGGGTGCATTATCGTGGGCTGGTGGTCATCGCGCTGCTGCTGGCGGGCAACCTGTTCTGCATGGGCTGCCCTTTTACACTGCCGCGCACCCTGGCGAAACGCTTCAGCCTGCGTGGGCGGCGCTTCCCGGCGCGCCTGCGTAACAAGTGGCTGGCCATTGGGACGCTGTTCGTGCTGTTTTTCCTCTACGAATGGTTGGACTTATGGGCCAGTCCCCTACTGACCGCCTGGGTCATTGTAGGTTATTTCGTGGCTTCGTTTGTGCTGGAAGCCGTGTTCACCGAATCGCCGTTCTGCAAATATGTCTGCCCATTGGGGACCTTCAATTTCGTCTATGCGACCACTGCCCCCACGCAGATCATGGTGAAGGATCATCAGGTCTGCCGTAACTGCGTGGGCAAAGAATGCGTCAATGGCAGCTACAGCCCTGTCCCGGTCATCCGCCTGGACGAGATCGCAGGCGGGGGCACAAAAACAGTGCAGCACGGCCCGGCGGGTACACTCGGCTGCGGGACGCTGCTCTTTCCACCCCAGATTAAATCCAATATGGACTGTGTTTACTGCCTCGACTGTGTGCGCGCCTGCCCTCACGATAACATCGGACTGATGCTGCGTACACCGGGGCGCGAGCTGCTCCAGCCGCAGGCGTGGCCGCAGCGCTGGGATGTCTCGCTGCTGGTGATCGTGCTGGCCTTTATGGGAGTCACCAATGCCTTTGGCATGGTGCCGCCTGTTTATGCCTTACAGCTTGCCCTGGCGGACATGCTCAATACCCGCAGCGAAGCCCTGCTGCTGCTCATCATCTTCGGCATAGGCAACCTGCTGCTGCCTGCTGCTGTCGCGCTGCTGGCGGCCTGGCTCAGCCGTGTGCTGACAGGCACCAGGGGCAGACATTCCCTGCGCCATACCGTTGCCGCGTTCGCCCCGGCCTTTGTGCCGGTTGGCCTGGGCATCTGGATAGCGCATTATCTGTTCCACTTTCTGATGGGCGCGTTCACTATCATCCCGATTTTTCAGGAATTCCTGGGGCAGCGTGGCGAATGGGTGCGCTTCAGCATTTCCGCCGATATGAGCGTGATCGCGCTGGTACAGGGCGGAGCGCTCCTGGGTGGGCTGCTGTGGAGTCTGTTCATCGCTCAGGGTGCCGCGCTGCGCCTCTACAAGCGCCAGAGCGTCCCCGGCCTCATCCCCTGGGCGCTGGTGCTCATCGGGCTGGCGCTGGCAGCCCTCTATATCTTCGGCCTGCCGATGGAGATGCGCGGTTCGCTGTTCGATTAACGAAGCATCACTCCGCCTGTATCGCGGGGGATTTTGGCCGCGGTGTGCGCCCTATGCGGTGCGTGAAGTGCTGTACAGCCCGCCGTATCCATGTCACCCGCAGTGCCAGCAGAATCAGCAGCACAATCAGGTAAATTTTGAACTCAACAGCCGCGCCACCGTCGCGGGCATAGCCTCGTTTGGTGCTGCTGGCGGCGATGAGCGCGTGCAGGGCAATCAGCACACCCGCCGCATACACCCAGCGGTGCAGCCGTTTCCAGTTTTTGCCCAGCGCCCGCATCGCCCGCGTGTTCGAGGTCAGCGCCAGCAGCAGCAGAATAACCAGGCCAGCCATGCCGAGAAAGACAAAATAAGGCGCGCTGTACAGCCAGAGCAGCAGGTCTGCCCGATTGCGCGCATAGGCGGCAAGGTGCAGTACGCCGAAGCCAAACGCCCATAAGCCCGCTGGCTTGCGCAGCCTGACCACCCAGCGCCAGCCGAGCAGCGCATTCAGCGGGGTCATCGCCAGGCACAGCAGCAGAAAGCGGATCGCCCACCTGCCGCTGTGCTCAAACAGCGGTTCATGGATGCGCCCGAAACGTATCTCTGGATTTTCCTGTAGCAGCAGGATCACTAGAATCGCCACCGCAGCGAAATTGAGCAGCGTCCACAGGCCATTCACGCGCAGCCAGTTGGTCATGATGGTCGTTCCTTTGCGTTAACATTTCATCATGACCTTTTACACCGCCGCGCGGATCGAAGTTCCCGATCAGGCGGTTTGCTCTGTTTTCCGCTTTTCGTACTGGCGCAGCGCATAGAGGTTGAGGAAAAACAGCCCGATATACGCCAGTGTGGTGGTGCCTGTGTAAAGCGCAAGGGTTGTTTTCGGGTCCAGGGCTGCATTCCAGGCAAACACAAAGACAAGGATCAGCATCACGAGGCGCACAATATCCCATAGGGTCTGAAGGTCCTGGCGCTCAATCACATAAATACCCTGAGAAACGGACGACATGACCAACTGTGCCAGGAACATCGGCCCCATAATCTGTACATATTCCCCCGCCGCGCGCCATTCCTCGCCAAACACAAGCGCAAATAACCCCGGCGCAATCAGCATCAACAGGCCAATCGGCACAGCCCCAGTCACAAGCAGCCCTGCCGAGGTTCTACCATACAATCGCCGCAGGTCAGCAGGATGCTGACGAGCAAGTTCGGATGCCCGGCCTGTATAGACCTGCACTACTGCCGTGCCGATCAGTGCCATAGGCAGCCCGATTACACGCTGACCCAGCGCAAACCAGCCCGCGACCTGGGCACCATAGAGCGTGTTAATGAAAAGCGTCGGAAGCTGCAACCCGGCTGCCATCAGAAAACTCGACCAGCTTGTGAGTAATGGGAACTGTCGATAACGTCTTGCCATCGCAAGCACACTCGACCCTCTCACCTGCTGAAAGATTGAGTGATCTCCACGCCACAGCAGCCTCACCAGCGGCCACAGGCCCAAAGACTGACCTGCTGCCACACCCGCAGTCAGTCCTGTTGGGTGGCTGCTGATGACTCCCAGCCCAAGCTGCGTGAGTACCATACCCAGGCTCTGCCAGAATTTGGAATAACCAATGGGCGAAAAGGCCTGTCTGCGGATCGCCCAATAGGTCAGACCCTGATAAAAGCCAGCCACCAGCAAACTCACCACAAGCAGCCCCAGATGGCCATCTAGCGCAGGCGCATTCAGCAGGAGGGCCAATGGTGTCCCGAACAGGCCAAAAAAGCAGGCGAAAATCACCGTCGTGAGTACGACCAGCAAACATACGAGCACCAGCAGCGCTGCCGCATCACCATCATCTTCCGCCAGTGGAATAGCCAGTTCGTAGCGCAGAGAGTTGATAATCACCAGAAGTGAAAAGAGGGACAGGAACACAGCCAGTGTTCCAAAGCTTTCAGGAGAATAGAGCCGGGTCAGGAGTGGAGAAGCCAGAACCACGAACACCTGCCCCAGTGTCGTCCCACCCGCCACCATCAGAATGCTGCGAATAAAAGCGCGACGCTGTAAATAAGCCCAGGCTCTCGCCCAAAGTGCTGTCATAGATTCCACCATAGGTTGAAGGGAACACAGGTCAGGGTTTAATCAGAACCGATCCCAAGTAATGAACTGGCATTTCCTGTGGGATAATAGTTTAAAATGATGCGACTTACCGGGCAATACCATCTGTTCAGGAGAGAGCGTTATGGCATCATGGATGCTCAAAGCTGCCGTCCAGGGCACATTATCCCTGCTGCCAGCCAGTCAGCGCTGGAATTATCTGTTCCAGAAATATGTTACACGCACCCTGCCGCTCACCGCACAAAAATTTGAGTTCAAAGTCGATCAATGTCGCCAGCACATTGAAAATTATCTGCGTTTTTCATCCCATTCCGCTGTGCCCCAAACCGTGATAGAGTTGGGGACAGGCTGGCAGCCGATTATCACGGTAGGGCTTTCTCTCAGCGGCATTGACCACATCCTCTCGGTCGATATTCAACCCCTGCTTCGCCGTGAAGAAATCAGGGAAGTGCTTCAGTTCTTTGTGGATTATGCCCAGGCAGGCAAACTCAGTACAATACTACCGTATGCCAGTGCAGAGCGTATCGAGTTGCTTCAGGATTGTCTGGCGCTTTACGACCAGCTTTCTAGGGAAGCGCTGTTCACGAAGATGGGAATCCAGTGTCTTGTGACCGATGCCCGCAAAATGAGCCTTCAATCCCAGACGATCCCTTTTTTTGTCTCCAACAGCACTCTTGAGCATGTACCACCCGAAGTGATCCGAGACATCTTCGCAGAGTTCCGGCGTTTGGCTGCGCCGGACGCAATCATGAGCCACTGGATTGATGTATCTGACCATTATGCCAATACCGATCGTGCCATCTCCGCCCACAATTTTTTAAAGTACCCCGACCGCACCTGGCGCTTTTTTAATAATTCATTGCAGTATCATAACCGGCTGCGCATTGCCGATCACCAGCAGTTGCATCAGGCAGCAGGCTTTAGAATCCTGCATCAGGATTACGCTTACCGCGATCCTGAAGCGCTTAAAGTGATTCCTCTGGCCGACCAGTTCAAAAAGTATACACTGGATGAGCTGGGGGTGACTTCGGCATGGATTATTTCCACGCCAGACCTGTGATCGCCTTTATCTGGAGAAAATATGAATCAGCAGGCACCAACCTACAGCGATCAATTCTTCAAAAACCAGCGGGATATGTCGCGCTCATCGGCGCAGGTCATCATCCCCATGCTGCTGGAACTGGTACAGCCGCGCAGTGTGGTCGATGTCGGCTGCGGCGTGGGTGGCTGGCTGGCGGTCTTTCAAGAGCACGGTATCGAGGATATACGCGGCATTGATGGCGCGTATGTCAACAAAGACCTGCTCTTTATCCCCAGAGAAGCTTTTACCGAGTATGACCTGCGCCAGCCCTTCCAGCCTGAACGTCAGTATGATCTCGTGGTTTCGCTGGAAGTGGCCGAACATCTGCCTCCCGCCTCTGCCGAAACCTTTGTCAGAACCCTCACCGGGTTGGGACCAGTGGTTCTGTTTTCTGCGGCTGTGCCCTTCCAGGCAGGCGTGAATCACCTGAATGAACAGTGGCAGGATTATTGGGCAGGTCTCTTTCGCCAGCAGGGTTATCTGCCCGTAGATGCCTTGCGCAAACGGGTGTGGAGCAACGAAAATGTCGCCTTCTGGTACGCACAGAATATGCTCTTATATGTGCGCGAGGATTATCTGGGACAAAGCGCCGCCCTGCTGCGCGCCTATGAGCAGACCAGCCCGGAGCAGCTTGCCATCCTGCACCCCAAAATGCTGACTGACCTGGGCATCAGCCGCTGGTTTATGTTCTTCAAGCGGCTGCCCTTTACACTCCGGCGTACGCTGAACAAACGGCGCGCCCGGTGACTCATTTTCTGCCCGCCACGTTCAGCAGCACCTGCTCATGCGCGGCGGCCACGTTGTCCGGGTGATAATATTCCTCGGCATAACGCCGCCCGGCAGCGCTGCACTGCTGGTGAAAACCCGGCTCATCCAGCAGGCGGCGTACCACTTCGCTCAGCGCGTCTGCATCGGCAAACGGCACAGCCACCCCGCCGCCGCTGGTGTTCACAATTTCGCCGCCGATGCCTTCCAGCCCGGCAGCAATCGGTACACCGCAGGCCAGCGCCTCGAAAAACTTGCCGGGGATCGTCCCGCGATACAGCTCCTGATTGCGGAAGCAGAGGTAAGTCAGGTAAGAGGCCGCCCACGCCTGGGGAATTTCTTCGCGGTCAATCAGACCCAGCCAGCGCAGATTGGGCAGGCTGCCGCTGGCAATCTGCTGCTCCACCACATCGCTCTGGCTGCCCGCGCCCATAAACACAAACAGCACCTCCGGTTCATCCAAAAAGCGCCGCGCCACTTCAAACATCGCTTCAAAATCATACTGGGTGGCAAATGTGCCGATAAACGTCACCAGCCGCTTGTCGGGGTCAATGTTGTACTTCGCCCGGAAAGCCGAGGCATCCAGCCCAGGGCGAAAGCGCTCTAAATCCACGCCATTATCAATAAACTGCACATGCTCACGCGGCCCCACATAACGCTGAATATCATCCACCCAGTGGGGACTGAGCGTGCTGATGGCCGCCGCGCCGCGATACATCGCATCCACCCCCCGGCGCGCCAGCCGGTAAACCGGGTGCGTTTCCGTCATTGCGCCCACCGTCAGCAAATGCTCAGGCCACATGGCCGAGACATGCATTACGTAAGGCACATTCAGCACTTTCGCCAGCAGCGCTGCCGCCGCGCACGTAAAGACAGGCTGCGCCTCTACGAAGATCACATCTGGCCGGGGCAGACGCAGCCCGCGCAGGCTGGCCGTCAGCATAAACGAAAGCTGGCTCAGCAGCTTCCGGCTGATCTTTGGGCTGGGGGTGGCCCATAACCACGTTTGAATCACGCGCACTCCGCCGCGCCGTTCCTCCACTTCCCACGCACCCTGATAATCGGGCTGGATGCGGCCTTCGGGATAATGCGGCAGCGTGGTCAGCACAGTGACCTCATGCCCGCGTCGATGCAGCAGCCGTGCCAGCCGCGACAGGCGCACCGCTGCCGCGCCTGAGTCCGGCTCGAAGTACGATGTGACCATCAGAATGTGCATTGTGTCTTCCTGCATTTAGGGATACGGTGTTCAGGGCGGCCTGGCCAGCGCCCCTATCATTATACGCGATATGCTTTTTACAGGGCCTTGAGGCTTAGCGCTTCAGCACCGGGTCTGCCGCTGTGTAAAGGTCTGCAAAGTTGTGGCGAGACTGAATCGCCACGTAACGCCGCTCAAAACGTGCCAGCAGCGCCGCATCATCCAGATCCAGCCGCATCTCGTAGGCATCTTCGTTATTGTTGCGGTAGTAGCGGGCTTTCGTGCCAGTGGTCCTGAATTCATACTTGTCATACAGCTTCTGCGCCACGCCATTACTAACACGGACTTCCAGCACAATGTAAGCCGCCCGCAGCGTAATCGCCCGCCGAATCATGCCCGCCAGCAGCACTTCCCCATATCCGTAACCGCGCCAGCCCGGATGTGACGCAATCGTGCTGATATGCCCTTCATCCACAATATTCCACAGCCCCCCATAGCCTATAATCAGGCGTGAGCCGATCTGTACGCCGTTCCAGCCGGGCAGCCAGCGCCGCCAGCCGTTGGCATTAGAGGCAGGCGTATCCCGTTCCAGCACCACCATATGGCTGTAACTGGATTCACCAACCTCATAGGCATAAGACCGTGCCGACCAGGGCGGGTCAAAGGATTGATTGTCGATGGCAACGACCTGCGGAATATCCGCCGGACGCATATAACGCAGTGTGAGTGTACTCATTCGGGGCTGTCTTTAGTCTTTACATAGAGCGGCACAAGGTGCGCCGGGTTAAACGAAGCCTCGCCCAGTTCGGCCAGCAGCGCCAGCGCTTCTTCCGCCAGGAAACCCGCCCGCCGCAGACGATACACCGCCGGAGCCAGTGTGACAGGCACCCCCCTCGCCTGGGCTTCCTGTAATGCGGCCTCACCTTCCGGGTCAATATCCCCTGCGATATAAACCGGCCCCTCAATGCCATCCAGCAGCGTGCGCCAGTCCATAAGCTGCGGTTCGTCCCGGTCTCCCCACGCCCCTTGCCTCCACTGGTAAGTCGCGGCGATCACACGCCCTCGCCCGGCTTCAACAGTCGTCATCAGCGCACAGTCTTCATACTGTGGCTGTGCAGCGGCCAGTGTATCCAGTGTGGAAACCCCCACCAGCGGGAGCTGCTGTACGGCAGCCAGTCCCTTCGCCAGCGCCACGCCGATGCGCAAACCGGTATAGGACCCCGGCCCGATGGAGACCGCCAGCATAGTCAGGTCAGCCTGTGTGATACCACAGCGCACCAGCAGCGCCCTGATAGTCGGGGCGAGTTCTGCGGTATGGTTGTTGTCAGTACGCCACGTTTGTTCGGCCAGCAGGTTCAGGCCATCATGCAGCGCCAGGCTCATGATGCGTGTGGCT
>JBGSXK010000355.1:0-7635 GCA_041751455.1 Anaerolineae bacterium | reverse complement strand
GCGGCAAAAGGCCGCCCCTGGATTATATTTTGTACTTACATCACCAGACGCAGTGGGTTCTCGATGAGCGCCTTGAAGGTTTGCAGAAATGCACCGGCTTCCGCGCCATCACTCACGCGGTGGTCGGCGCTGATAGTGACTTTCATGCGGTTGCCCACACCCAGCGAGCCATCTTCCTGGACCACCGGGACTTTCTGCGCCGTGCCAATCGCCAGCACACCAGACTCCGGCGGGTTAATCACAGCGACAAAGCTGTCCACATCAAAGCCGCCCAGGTTACTGGTGGAGAAGGTCGCGCCCTGGATGTCCGCAGGTTTGATTTTGCCTTCGCGGGCACGTTCAAACATGCCCTTGTTCTCCGCCGCCATCGCACCCAGTGCCATTTTGTCGGCATCGTGTGCCACCACATAAATCACCCCTGTGGGCAGCGCCACCGCCATCCCGATGTTGATCTGTTTATGGCGCACCAGCTTGTCACCATAATAGTGCGAGTTCAGGTTGGGGAACTGGCGCAGCGTGAGTGCCGTGGCTTTCACTACCAGGTCATTAACGCTGATCTTCACACCACCTTCCGCCAGGTTATCGTTAAGCTGCTTGCGCAGCGTCAGCAGCGCGGCCACGTCGCATTCACTGGTGACATAGAAATGCGGGATAAACTGCTTGCTCTCCACTGTTGTGGCAGCGATGCGCCTGCGCATGTTGGAGATTTCGAGGTATTCCACATCGGCGCTTTCCGGCGGGGCTTTGCGCGCCACGACACTGAAGCCCTGCCCGCCTGCCGGAACAGCCGCCGGAGGCTCAGCGGTGGCCGGGGCTGTGCCGGGTGTGAAATTCTCCACATCCTCTTTAATGATGCGCCCACCGGGTCCGCTGCCCGTGACCTGATTCAGGTCAATGCCTTTTTCTTCAGCCATCTTCTTGGCAACGGGTGAGGCTTTGATGCGCCCATCCTCGGTAGTGCTGCTGGCCTGTGCCTGTTTCTGTGCGCCGTTGCTGGCCGCTTTAGTCTCTGCCTGTAGTGCTTCGGCTTTGCCATTGGCCGGTGTTTCGGCAGCCTGCTCCTGTGCGATTTCGGCCTGACGCTCTGGTTCTGAGCCGGGGGCAGCCTGAGAGGGTGCAGGCCCGGTGCTTTCATCTGCCGCGCCGATCATCCCAATGACCGCGCCTTCGGTCAGGTCATCACCGCTCTGGGCGCGCTGCTCCAGCAGCACCCCACTGGTGGGCGCTTCCACCTCCACGGTGGCCTTATCCGCTTCCACTTCCGCAATGACATCTCCACTGTTCACACTGTCGCCCACATTTTTGAGCCAGTTGAGCAGCATTCCATCCATTGTGAGGGTAATTTCTTGTGCCATATTACACTATCTCCTTGACCGCCTTCACGACCTTTTCCGCGTCCGGCAAGGCCATCAGTTCAATATCGTGTGCGTAGGGCAGGGGCACATCCATCGCGCTGACCCGCTTGATGGGCGCGTCCATATAATCAAACATATGCTCCTGAAGCTGCGCGGCAATCTCGCTGCCCACACTGTAAAACGGCAGCGACTCTTCGACCACCACACAGCGGTTAGTCTTTTTGAAGCTCTCAAATACCGGTTCCATATCCAGCGGGCGCAGCCAGCGCAGGTCAATGACTTCGCATTCTACACCATCTTTCGCCAGTTGGTCTGCCGCCTGCAACGACCATTCCACCCCTCGCGCATAGGCCACCAGCGTCACATGCCTGCCTTCGCGCTTCACATCACTCTTGCCGATGGGCAGCACAAAGTCCTCATCATCCGGCACCGGGCCGGGTTTGGGATACAGCGCGATGCTCTCGGTGAACAGCACCGGGTTCTGGCTGCGAATAGAGGCTTTCAACATGCCTTTTGCATCAGCAGGCGTAGAAGGGCAGGCCACATACAGGCCGGGAAAGTGCGCGAAGATCGGCTCTGGCGTGTGCGAGTGAGTCGCGGTGGCCTGGTTACCCCATCCCGACGCAGCGCGAATGACCAGCGGCACAGTGAACATGCCATCGAACATATAATGAATCTTGGCCGCATGGTTCACGATGGCATCCAGCGCCAGAAAAGCGAAGTTGATGGTCATCATCTCGGCCACCGGGCGCAAACCCGCCATTGCCGCGCCTACCGCCACCCCGGCAATTGCCATCTCGCTGATGGGCGTATCGCGCACCCGCCTCTTGCCAAATTCTTCCAGCAGGCCGCGTGTGACACGATGCGTCCCCTGCCACTCTCCCACTTCCTCACCCATTACAAACACGCGCTCATCACGCCGCATTTCCTCAATGAGGGCATTCCGCAGCGCCTCGCGCATTGGGATATTCTTTTCTGCCATGCTCGGTTATTCCTCTACGTACACGTTGCTGATGAGGTCTTCATAGGTGGGCGCGGGGCTTTCCAGTGCGAATTGCACTGATTCTTCCACCTGCGCGTCCGCGGCCTGCTCGATTTTTTCCAGCTCCGGCTCGATATTCTTGTAACGCGCCGCCAGTTCGAGACGCAGGATATGGATCGGGTCTTTATTCATGCTCCATTCCTGTAGCTCTTCTTCGAAGCGGGTGTCATAGCTGCGGTCCGAAACCCCATGCCCCTTATAACGATAGGTCATGGCTTCGATCAGTACCGGGCCGTTCTTGCGCGCATACGCCACCGCATCGAGCACACATTCATACATCGTGATCACGTTCTGCCCATCGACACGCCCCATGTCCTTCATACCATAGGCAATCGCACGTTTGTGTAGTTCGGGCTGGCCGCTGGCATCTTCAATGCGTGTGCCCATGCCCACGAAGTTGTTCTCGATAATCCACACCACGGGCAGATCCCATATCTGGCTCATGTTCAGCGATTCGTGGAAGTAGCCATTATTGGTTGCGCCGTCGCCGATAAACGAGACCGTCACGCTGTCGCGGCCATTGTAACGTGCTTCCAGCGCGATGCCTGCCGACAGCGGTAAATGCCCGCCGACAATAGCATAGCCGCCCCAGAAGTTATGCTCACGGCTGGCAAGATGCATCGAGCCACCTTTGCCGCCGCTGGTCCCGGTTTTTTTACCCATCATCTCGGCCATAATCGGCTTTGGGTCTACCCCACGCGCCAGGGCGAGGCCATGATCTCGGTAGGCAGTGATGATATTATCATCCTCGCGCAGCGCGGCCAGCGCGCCCACCCCCATTGCCTCCTGCCCGCTGTAGAGATGCAGGTAGACCCCCGTAATTTTCTTTTCTCTGTACAACTCGTCACAACGCGTCTCAAATTTCCGAATCAGGACGATTTGCCGGTACCATTCGAGAAGCGTTTCCTTATTCAGTTTTGCCATGCAACCAAGCCTCCGCTGGCAACTGCCCATATGCCGGACAGTCAGGATCAGTGTTTTATAAGAGCGTTTCAGTATGTCCCATAAAACCGACCTGTCAGGTCGGCCTTACACGAAACTGCATTATCATAGCGCTCATCATGCGAATTGATGTGTATTGTGCCGGTGTGGTGCCTGCTTCGATTAGGGTAAGAACGCGGTTTGGCACAGCGCTAGTTTACCCCAAAGCACGGTGGACGGTCAAACATCATACAGGCCGCGCTTGCTGTACACCTCAATTGTTGCGCCAACCCTAAATTGGGTTAATATTAATTCCAGAATCAGGCACTACTGAAACATCCATGATCCACAAGGGGGCGCTTTGAAGAAGTTCTTACTGACACTTATCGCAGTTCTGGCGCTCATTCCTGCCGCGCTGGTCGTCACGCAGGCGCAGCAGGGGCCAACTATCGAAATTAGCGGCGTAAACCCCACCGAACTGCCCATCATTAATATTACGGCGGTGGTGTTGGATATACGCGGCCAGCCTGTCTCCGGGCTGACCGCAGAAAACTTCCGGCTGTCCGGTGAACTGGCGGACAGGGCGGAGATTATCCGCGTGTCCAGCGTGACCGACCAGAACCTGCCGGTCAGTGTCGTGCTGGCGATTGACGTAAGCACCAGCATGTCCGGCGCGCCCATCCAGAACGCCCGCGAGGCCGCCCGTCTGTTTGTCGAAAGCATTGGCCCCAACGACCCGGTGGCAATTGTCGTGTTCTCTAATGATGCGCGCGTGGTGCAGGACTTCACCAGCGACAAGGATGTCCTGCTGCAAGCGATTGATGCGCTGCCTGTGGGCGGCGAAACCCAGCTTTACGAGGGCGCGCTGGTGGCAGCAGAATTGGCCGCAGAAGCCCCCACGCCCCGCCGGGCGGTGATCCTGCTCAGCGACGGCGCGCAGTACACCTCGACCGGGGTGGCCTCTGTTCCGCGCCCGGCAGCCTTTGAAGAAACCATCAGGCGCGGGGTGCCGATCTACACCATCGGCCTGGGCTTTGGCACCGACCGTACCTACCTGGAGGGAATCGCCACGTACTCAAACGGGCAGTTCCTTGAGTCGCCTGTGCCGGAAGAACTACCCGCGCTCTATGAGGCGCTGGCCTTACGCCTGCGCACCCAGTACGAGATTATCCTGCGGGCGCTTGACCTGCCGCCCGATGGCACCGTGTATGACTTTGAATTAGAAGTGGAAACCGACGAAGGCACGGCGCAGTCCGAGCCTGCGCAGGTGCGCGTGCCCGTCCCCGTCCCCGTGATTCGTATCACGCCGATTGAGGCTGTAGTCGAAGCTCCGGTAGAAGTGGTCGCCGAGATTACGGCTGATGATGATCTCACCACAGTCGAATTCCTGTTGGATGACGTGGTGGTTTCCACAGAGACTCAGGAGCCGTACAGCTTCCTGATAGACCCGCTGGTGCTCGCGCCCGGCCTGCATACGCTGGGGGTAAGCGCGACAGACGTGGATGGCGACACGGGCACGGCCTCGCTGGAATTTGAAGTGGCGGCCCTGCCCTCGACTGTTACGATCAGCACGGAAATTCCGTCTCAACCGCTGAATCAACCGCTGGAGGTGACGTTAAGCATCAGCGGGCAGACTCCGGCCACTGCTGCCAGCTATGCGCTGGACAGCGACCCGCTGACCCCGCTTGATACGCAGTCGCCCACCTTCACGATTGACCCGCTCAATCTCGCCCCTGGCGACCACACCTTAACCATCGTAGTCACCAATGAAGGCGGCGCGACAACCACAGTCGAGCGCACCTTCAGCGTGGCCGACCTGCCGCCCACATTTGAGGTGCGTGGGCTGGAAAACAATCAGGTGCTGGAAAGCTCGGCGGAAGTGCTGGTCGATATCCGCACCAGCCAGACACCTGTAACCGATCTCACCTTCGCGCTCAATGGCGAGATCGTGGATAACGCTGGACGTGCGCCTGGCGCACTGATCCTGGAAGCTTTCAATCTGCCACCTGGCCCGTCCACCCTCGATGTGACTGTCACGAATGAGGGCGGTCAATCCAGCACGCAGAGCATCGGCTTTACCGTGGCCGCGCTGCCCCCACAGGTCACGGTGACAGGCCTGGCCGCCGGTGAAACCATTGAAGAAGATGTCACTCTCAGTCTGGTGGTTGAAAGCCAGACCCCGGTGAGTATCGTCAACTATCATCTGGACGGGCTGATCATCCAGCCGGATGACCCGTTCACGCTGCCGCTGGAGGTGCTGGCGCTGAGGCCGGGCGCGCATATCCTGAACATCGCCGTGACCAATGAAGGCGGGCAAACGTTCAGCCTCGATATTGCCTTTATGGTAAGTGAAGGGCCATCGCTGACGGCCACGGCCCTCGCGCCGACCAGTACACCGACCATTACTCCGACCTTCACGCCCTCACACACACCGACAACTGACCTGACAGCGACAGTCGTGATCGAGCAGGCCACCGCTGACGCAGCGGCCTCCGCGACCGCCATCCTGGAGGCGACAACCGTTGCAGAAGCTCAGGCGACCTCCGCCCAGCAGCTTCTCGGTACACAGTCAGCACAGGCGGCCAGTGTGCGCGCCACCCTGAATGCACGCAGCACAGAAACGCAGCAGGCGCGTGATGACGAACCCGGCACAGTGACCGACGAACCCGTTACCGAAGTCATGGCTACCGATGTGGTCGATACGACGGCCACCGCCGAATCGCAGGCGCTTGAAGCAGCCCAGGGGACCGCGACTCAGGAAGCCATCAATGCCCAGGCCACCACCGACGCGATCCAGGTGGCAACCGAGCAGCAGGCGACAGTCGATGCGGAAGCTCTGGCCGTGCTGGAAGCGACCGCTAATGCCCAGGCCACCGAAATCATGGAGTTGGAGATGGCCACTGCCACCTCTGACGTGCTGACGGCGACAGCCGATGCCTTCACTGCCATGTTGAATGTGACCGCCAGTGCCACCGCTGCGACTGCTCAGGCACAGGCCGAGGTCAGCGCGCAGGGGACAGCCGATGCCCAGGCCACCGCCGACGCGCTTTCGACGACGATGGCCGAATCCACCTCAGCGGCACAGGCCGTGGTTGACGCACAGGCCACCCGTGATGCAGAAGCCAACGCCACGATCAGCGCCGAGGGGACACTCAATGCCCAGGCGACCGATAGCGCGGCTAATGCCCAGGCGACTGAGAATGCTCAGGCCACGGTGACGGCAGATGCGCAGGCGACGCTTACAGCGGACGCGCAGGCCACCGCCAATGCCCAGGCCACTGAGAACGCTCAGGCCACGGTGATGGCAGATGCGCAGGCGACGCTCACAGCGGACGCGCAAGCCACCGCCAATGCCCAGGCGACTGAGAACGCTAAGGCGACTGAGCATGCTCAGGCCACCGCAGACAGCGTTGTGCCCACCGCTACAGCGACCGAAACAGAGACGGTGGAACCCACCGTGACCGAAGAAGAGGAAAGTACGGCGGTGGCGCAGTTGCAGAGCAGCCCAACTCCCACACCAGCCCCCGCCGAGGCCACGCCCACGCCGACCGTCACCGCGACGCTGATCCCGGCCCAGGCCGAAGCACCCGCACAGGGTGACAATCTGTTGCCGATCTTGCTGGTGATCGGTGGGGCGATCCTGCTGCTGGTGCTGGTCTTCCTGCTGCTCAGCCGCGCCCGCCGCAGCGATAACCGCACTCGGCGCTAGCGCACGGGTACTATGGGAACGCGGCAGCGTGTTCCCCACACTATCCATATGGTATGATGTAGGGGCGACTCATGAGTTGCCCCTATGTAATTAGCCGAAGGGAACATTATGGCTTATCTGCTTTTGCGCATTATCGTCAATGCCGTTGCCATCGTTGTCACCGCCGCTATTCTGCCCGGCATTACGGTGTTGAATGACGACATCGGCACATTTTTGCTGCTGGGGCTGGTCTTCGGACTGGTGAATGCCGTCATCAAGCCGCTGGTCACGCTCTTAACCTGCCCGCTGGTGATTCTTACCCTGGGGCTGTTCATCTTTGTCATTAATGGCCTGATGCTCCTGATTACCGCCGCGTTGCTGCCTGATCGGCTGGCAGTGGATGGCCTGGGCTGGGCGATCCTGGGTGGTATCGTGATGGCGCTGGTAGGCCTTGCGCTGGACTCGCTGCTGGGTTTAAATCGGGCAGACTGAGGAATCTACGCCGTGAGTGTTGTATAAACCTCCTATGGGAACACTTTTTGTCGTGCCCACTCCCATCGGCAATCTGGAAGACATCACACTGCGTGCCCTGCGGGTGCTGCGCGAGGTGGCGTTGATCGCCGCCGAAG
>JBGSXK010000354.1:0-2369 GCA_041751455.1 Anaerolineae bacterium | reverse complement strand
TGATTTCACTGACTATGATACAGACGCGCCCGATATTCAGTTCACTATTGCTCGCTCGGTCACCATTGAGGCCGATCTATTAGCGGCGGTTGAAGCGCAAGCGCAACGCCGAGGTGTAAGCGTCGAGACCCTCGTCAATCTGTGGTTGTAGCAAAAGCTGGCTGAAGAGACCGCGCCAGTGGCGGTGGGCCTGTTGGGAGCTTACCTGCTGTCCGGCATTAAAACCGGGCAGATGTTCTTCCGTGTGGCCTTTTTCATTCCCTATGTGATCGCCAGTGTCGTTAATTCGCAGCTCTGGCGGCAGCTCCTCCACCCACGTGTTGGGATCGGTGCGTGGCTGGCTGAAAGGGGCATCAATGTGTTGAATTTTCCTATTTTTGGAACCCGTGAAACCGCGCTTTATGGCGTGGCTTTTGTCGATGCCTGGCACTTCTGGGGGTTTCTGGTGGTAATTTATCTGGCCGCCATGTCCGCGGTTGATACCGAGTTATATGAAGTGGCCCGACTGGATGGCGCGACAAGGATCCAGCAGTTCCGCCATGTCACCCTGCCCAGCATCCGCCCAACGCTGGTGTTCACCATCCTCATGATTATTATCTGGTCGTCACTGGTCTTTGACTATGTATTTATGCTTACAGGCGGCGGCCCGGCCAATGCGTCGGAAGTCATGGCGACTTACCTCTACACGAATGCGTTCAATCGTTTCAATGTGGGTTACGCCGCCTCAGTCGGCGTAGTGATGAGCCTGTGGGTTGCGCTGGCTGTTGCCGGATTTGTTTATCTCAGACGGCGAGGATGGGAAATCTAAATCATGCTGATACAAAGACGGTTAGCTTCTACACTGCCAAACTACATCATTTTGAGTATACTGACGATTTTTGCCCTGGTTCCGATCCTCGTCCTGCTGATGAACTCGGTGAAATCGACCCCAGAAATAGGCCGTAATCCCATTGGCCTGCCGGAAACCGTGCTGCTGCAAAATTATGCTGATGCGTGGGTTGAAGGCAGCTATGCCACTACTATTGTCAACAGTGCTATCCTCACCAGCGGTACTATCCTGGGTACGCTGGCCATGGCTGGACTGGCAGCCTATGCGCTGGCTCGTTTAAAACTTAAAGGGGCCAACCTCATTGCCTTTTACTTTCTGGTAGGTACCAGTGTACCACCGCAGTTGTTTATGGTTCCCCTGTTTTTTATGTGGCGGCAGGTCGGCCTGGTCAATTCGCATCTGGGGTTGATTATCATTTACTGCGGCCTGTTCTCCCCCTTTGCCACCTATCTGCTGCGGTCATACATGGTGGCGCTGCCCGAAGAATTTGTCGATGCTGCTCGCATTGATGGTGCTTCACATTATCAGGTATTCCGACACATCATCATGCCGCTGGCATGGCCGGGATTCCTCACTGCCGGGCTGGTTGTCGGCCTGGCGGTATGGAACGAATTCCTGTTTGCTGTGACTTTCCTGCAAGCCGCGGAACTCAAGCCGATTGCGACCAGTTTGTTTGCCTTCCAGCAGCGTTTTGGCCGGGATTGGGGGCTGACCAGTGCAGGTTCGGTTATCATGATGCTGCCTGTGATTGTGCTCTTTTTGCTGCTGCAACGCCGCTTCATCGAGGGACTGACCCAGGGCGGCTTAAAGGCCTAGACTTTTTACCTTCTCCGAAAGGTTACACACAGATGTCATCACTCCCTGCGGATTATAATGAACGAGTTTATGCAGGTGTTTTAGGCAAAATCATCGGGGTCTATCTTGGGCGACCCTTTGAAGGCTGGTCATATGAACGAATCATACGTGAACTGGGGGAGGTGAACTATTATGTTCATGAAAAACTGGATGTCCCTCTGGTAGTCACAGATGATGATATATCGGGGACCTTTACGTTTATCCGGGCGCTGAGGGATTATGATTACCCAGGTGATCTTACCCCGGCCCAGATTGGCCAGACCTGGCTGAATTACATCATCGAGAATCGTACCATCCTCTGGTGGGGCGGCATGGGCAACTCAACCGAGCATACCGCCTTCTTACGGTTAAAATCTGGCATTCCTGCCCCTCGCAGCGGCACCATCGCCCTCAATAGCAAGGTCGTAGCGGAGCAAATTGGCTCACAGATCTTCATTGATGGGTGGGCAATGGTCGCACCGGGAGACCCTGAATTCGCGGCGGATCTCGCACGGCGAGCCGCCAGTGTCAGTCATGATGGCGAGGCGATTTATGGCGCACAGGTTCTGGCCGCAATGGAGTCACTGGCCTTTGTCGAATCTGATCTCAACACACTGATTGATACTGCTGTAAACCTGATCCCCAAAGACTCCATCATCTATCGCATGATCGCCGATATCCGAGGCTGGCACGCACAAGAACCTGA
>JBGSXK010000353.1:0-6140 GCA_041751455.1 Anaerolineae bacterium | reverse complement strand
CACAGGCAAAGAACCAGTCAACGCGACCCTGCCTGTCAGCCTGGTTATGGTACGCGCAATTCGTGCTTATCACGCCCTCACAGATTACAAAGTGGGCTTCAAGCCTGCCGGAGGCATCCGTGTCGCTAAAGAAGCGCTGGCATGGCAGATTCTGATGAAAGAAGAATTAGGCAATGAATGGCTGGAACCGGACCTGTTCCGGTTTGGTGCCTCCAGCCTGCTGGGAGATATTGAACGCCAGCTCTCCCACCATGTTACCGGGCGTTACGCCGCCATTCATCATATGCCGATGGGATAACAATCATGACGACAATTGCGGAAATTTTTAAAACAATGAACTATGGCCCTGCGCCAGAGTCGGCGGCGACGGCCAATCAATGGCTCGACGATCACGAGCGGCGTTTCGACCTCTTTATCAACAATCAATGGGTTGCCCCTCAGGGCGGAGACTATGCGCCCACGCCGAATCCGGCAACTGGCGAAACTCTGGCGCAGATCGCGCAGGCCGGGAAAGAAGATATTCATGCGGCTGCAAAAGCCGCCAGGGATGCCTTTAAATCATGGAGTAAGCTGTCGGGTCATACGCGGGCACGCTATCTCTACGCGATTGCTCGCAATATCCAGAAGCACCAGCGCTTATTCGCGGTGCTGGAATCGCTGGATAACGGCAAGCCTATCCGTGAGAGCCGCGATCTTGATCTCGCGCTGGTTGTCCGGCATTTCTATTATCATGCCGGGTGGGCACAGCTTATGGATACCGAGATGGCAGGTTATCAGCCTGTCGGCGTGGTGGGGCAGGTGATCCCCTGGAATTTCCCGCTCCTCATGCTGGCCTGGAAGATTGCCCCGGCACTGGCGATGGGCAACACGGTGGTGATTAAGCCCGCCCCTGATACACCGCTGACGGCCTTATTGTTCGCGGAAGTTATCGTCGGCGCAGGGTTGCCCCCCGGTGTAGTCAATATCACTACCGGGGGCGATGAAGCGGGCGAGAGCATTACCAACCATCCCAGCTTCGACAAGATCGCGTTTACCGGCTCTACTAATGTCGGGCGCATTATCCGCCGCGCCACCGCTGGCACAGGCAGGAAGCTCTCACTGGAATTAGGCGGCAAATCACCTTTTGTGGTCTTTGATGATGCCGACCAGGACAGTGCTATAGAGGGGTTGGTAGATGCCATCTGGTTCAATCAGGGTGAGGTCTGCTGCGCCGGGTCGCGCCTGCTGATACAGGAAAGTATCGCCGAGGGCTTTGTCGAGCGGCTCAAACAGCGGATGAGCAAACTGCGTGTGGGCGACCCACTGGATAAAGGCATTGACCTGGGTGCGGTGGTATCGCCTGTCCAGTACGAGACGATTTCCCGCTGGGTAGAACGTGGTGTCCGCGAGGGCGCGCAGTTATATCAGCCCGATATTGAGCTGCCCGATGGCAGTTGCTATTACCCGCCCACACTACTCAACAATGTTGCGCCTTCGTCTACCGTCGCGCAGGAGGAAATCTTTGGCCCGGTGCTGGTGGCGATGACCTTCCGTACTCCAGCGGAGGCCGTGGAACTGGCGAACAACACACGTTATGGGCTGGCCGCCAGCGTGTGGAGTGAGAATGTCAACCTGGCGCTCGATGTTGCCATGAAGATCAAAGCCGGAACCATCTGGGTCAACTGCACTAATATGTTCGACGCGGCCAGCGGCTTCGGCGGTTATCGGGAGAGTGGTTACGGGCGCGAGGGTGGCAGAGAAGGTCTGTACGAATATGTGCGTCCGGCCTGGGAAAAAGGCCGTACCACCTCATCTGCGGAGCAGAATGGCTCCGCCACAAAATGGGGTGCGTTTATCCCCCGTCATCCGGCAGCGATTAACGTGCCGGTAGTCAATGGGCATGTTATGCCTCTGATTGATCGCACCCCCAAGCTGTACATCGGCGGCAAACAAAAACGCCCGGACGGCAATTACAGTTATCCTGTCTATGATCCGGCGGATCAGGTCGTGGGGCAGGCCGCAGAAGGCAACCGTAAAGATGTACGCGACGCGGTGGAAGCTGCCCACAAAGCCTCGAAGTGGGGGCGGACAAGCGGGCATTTGCGCGCACAGATCCTGTATTACATCGGCGAAAACCTTTCGGCCCGCGCTGACGAATTTAATGCTCTCCTGCGGCGGATGACTGGGGCAGATAGCAAAGCGGCAGAGGCCGAAGTCGAAGCCAGCATCAGCCGCCTGTTCACCTACGCCGCCTATGCGGATAAATATGGTGGCACAATCCAGGAAACCCCAATGCGCGGCCTGACAATTGCCGTCCACGAACCTATCGGAGTGATGGGAATTGCCTGCCCGGATGAAGCGCCGCTGCTGGCGCTGGTGTCGCTGGTTGCACCAGCCATTGCGCGTGGCAATACTGTCATTGTCATCCCTTCAGAGAAGTATCCGCTGTGCGCAACGGATTTCTATCAGATCCTGGATACCTCGGACGTGCCCGGTGGCGTGGTCAATATTGTCACGGGCAACCGCGATCACCTGAGTAAAACCCTGGCAGAACATGATGACGTGGATGCACTGTGGTATTTCGGCAGCGCGGAGGGTAGTTACCATGTGGAATACCTCTCAGCAGGCAACATGAAACGGACATGGGTTAGCGAGGGGCAGCCACGCGACTGGCTGAAACGTGAGGAAGGCGAAGGCCTGGAATTCCTGCGTAGGGCGGTTCATGTCAAGAACATTTGGGTGCCTGCAGGGGAATAACCTGTTGGTAGGGCATAATGATCACCGGGCGGGCATTCCATAAGGCTTTTCGGGGTGCCTGCACTTTCATCTGATTCTGGCTCACAACTCGTATAAATGGTAAAATAGAGACAATTAGTGGTCATTATCGGCCACAAAACATCAGTCCCGCGCCACAATACCAATCATCAGACAAGACCTTACCTGCCGCGTTATGGCATGTTCTCCCCAACAAGCTGTAATTATGTGATCAAGGTAGGAGCATCATGGATTTAACTCATTACACCAACAAAGCTCAGGAAGCACTTGTAAAAGCCCAATCGCTGGCGACGGAGTACAGTCACAGCAGCATCGAGCCAACCCATGTGCTGGTGGCGCTGCTCACCCAGAAAGATGGCGTGGTGCCAGAGGTTGTGGGTAAGATCGGCGGGCGTCCTGCCATACTGCTTGAAGATGCCCAGGCGATGCTGGCGAACCTGCCGCGTGTTTCAGGCAGCACTTCACAGATCGGTCTCAGTCGCCACACTACCCAGGTTCTCACCCGCGCCGAAGCCAACGCTCAGCGCATGAAAGACGAATATATCAGCACAGAACACCTGCTGCTGGCATTGGCAGATAATTCAACAGTGGCCGATTTACTCAAACGCCATGGCATCACTGAGAACGCCATTCTTCAGGCCTTAACCAGCATACGCGGCAGCCAGCGAGTCACCAGTCAGGACCCGGAAGGTACATTTCAGGCGCTCGAAAAGTACGGGCGCGACCTGACGACTCTGGCACGTCAGGGAAAGCTTGATCCGGTGATAGGTCGTGACGAGGAAATTCGCCGCGTCATCCACATCATCAGCCGCCGCACAAAAAACAACCCCGTACTCATCGGCGAGGCCGGTGTGGGTAAGACGGCGATTGTCGAGGGATTCGCCGTGCGCATTATTAACGGCGATGTACCCGAAGGCTTAAAGGACAAGCGCATTGTCGCACTGGATATGGGCAGTCTCGTCGCGGGGGCCAAGTACCGAGGCGAATTTGAAGAACGCCTGAAAGCCGTACTGAAAGAGATTGCAGATAGTGCGGGAAGGATCATCCTCTTCATTGATGAACTGCACACGATTGTTGGCGCGGGCGCGGCAGAAGGCGCGATGGATGCCGGGAATATGCTCAAACCAATGCTGGCACGTGGCGAACTGCACATGATCGGGGCGACTACCCTCGATGAATATCGTAAGCATATCGAGAAGGATGCCGCGCTGGAACGCCGCTTCCAGCCCGTCTTTGTCGATGAGCCGAGTGTCGAGGACACCATTAGTATCCTGCGTGGCCTTAAGGAACGTTATGAAGTGCATCATGGCGTGCGCATCCAGGACAGCGCCGTGATCGCGGCGGCCACCCTCAGCCAGCGCTACATCACGGACAGGCAGCTTCCCGATAAAGCTATTGACCTGATCGACGAAGCTGCTGCTAATCTCAAAATGGAGATTGACAGCCGTCCAGCGGCATTGGAGCGGGTGGAGCGGCAGATCATGCAGCTCGAAATCGAGCGTGAAGCGCTCAGGAAAGAGCGTGACCAGGCCTCAAAACAGCGCCTCAACGACCTCGAAGGCGAACTGGCGAACCTGCGCGAAGAACTTAACGCGCTGACCGCCCGCTGGCAGAAGGAAAAAGAGGCCATCCAGCAGATCCGCGACATCAAAGCCCA
Source organism: Anaerolineae bacterium (assembly GCA_041751455.1). GTDB lineage: Bacteria > Chloroflexota > Anaerolineae > Aggregatilineales > Phototrophicaceae > JAIOHN01. Next base: position 1,729 of record JBGSXK010000353.1, on the reverse strand, counting down.
GATAGACGAGACCCGCCTCCAACTGGAACGCGCCGAGCGCCAGAGTGACCTGGAAACAGCCGCGCGTATTCGTTATGGCACCCTGCCCGAAATGGAAAAACAACTTCAGGCTGCTGAGGCGGTCATTGAACAGATGCGCGCCGCGGGCGGCACAATGCTCAAGGAAGAGGTGGATGCCGACGAAATCGCGGCAGTCATCAGCCGCTGGACAGGCATTCCCGTTTCCCGCCTGCTGGAAGGCGAGATTGAAAAACTGCTGCACATGGAGGAGCGCCTCCATGAGCGAGTCATTGGCCAGGAAGACGCGGTGCAGGCAGTTTCGGCTGCTGTCCGCCGCAGCCGCGCCGGCTTACAGGACCCTCACCGCCCTATTGGCAGTTTCCTGTTCCTGGGGCCGACAGGTGTCGGCAAGACCGAGATGGCACGTTCGCTGGCCTACTTCCTCTTTGATGATGAAGGCGCGATGATCCGTATCGACATGAGCGAATACGGTGAAAGACACAGTGTCGCGCGCCTGATCGGTGCGCCACCCGGTTATATCGGCTATGAAGAAGGCGGCCAACTGACCGAAGCTGTGCGCCGCCGCCCCTACAGCGTCGTGCTGTTCGACGAGATTGAGAAAGCCCAGCCCGAAGTAGTCAATGTCTTCCTGCAGGTCTTCGATGAAGGCCGCCTGACCGACGGTCAGGGACGTACTGTCGCTTTCACCAATACCGTCATCATTATGACCAGCAATGTCGGCAGCGACATCATCAAACAGATGGGGGCGGGCGCGGATGAACGGTCTCTGCGCAGCGCCATTAATCATGCACTTGATGCACACTTCCGTCCGGAGTTTCTCAACCGGCTGGATGAGATCATCGTATTTCATGCACTCTCGCAGGATCAGATCGTCCATGTAGTCGATATTCAACTGGCGCGGCTGCAAAGGCTGTTGGATAACCGACGTGTGTATATTGAGCTGAGCGACGCAGCCAGGATGTGGCTGGCCGAGCGCGGTTTTGACCCGGTGTTCGGTGCGCGCCCACTCAAGCGCACGATTCAGCGTGAGGTACAGGACCCGCTGGCGACCGCTATCCTGGAAGGGCGTGTGCAGGAAGGTGACAAAATCCTGGTGGATGTAGAAGATGATGTGCTAATCTTTGCGCCGCTGCTGCCTGTGTAACGGTCTTGCGGTATCATCAGCGCACTGATAGAGCCGCAGCCCTGCACGAAAGGCCAAGAATTACGATGAAACTGCATATCTTCACGACCGGCGGCAGCATCGACAAGACCTACTCGACCCAGGTCAGTGATTTCGTGGTCGGGCCGCCGCTGGTCGCTGAGGTGCTGCGCGATGCCAACACTGCCTTCGCGTATGATGTACATGAGTTAATGCGCAAGGACAGTTTGCAGCTTACGGACGATGACCGCGCTCATATCGTTGAATGGGTGCGGGCATCGCCACAACGCCATATTCTCATCACACATGGCACGGATACGATGCCGGAAACCGGGCTGGCCCTGCTGGCGGCGGGTGTTGCGGATAAGACCGTTGTTCTCACAGGAGCAATGCGCCCGGCGGCGTTTAAGGACAGTGATGCCTCGTTTAACATCGGTTGTGCGCTGACAGCCGCGCAAACGCTGCCGCCGGGGGTTTACATTGCCATGCATGGCCTGATCTTTGACCCGGCGCGAGTACGCAAAAACCACACACTGAACCGCTTCGAGGCGCTGTGATACGGTCAGG
>JBGSXK010000352.1:0-3321 GCA_041751455.1 Anaerolineae bacterium | reverse complement strand
CAGCTTCATCTTCATTATGCCTCCCTCCCCTCGTCTATACTTTATATGTATGTTACAACAGATTTCTATCCGTCCATAAATGTAAGAGTAGCATTAGAAGGGGTTACAGCGCCCCCTCTTATATGGGGGTTGTGACGAAATGGGCGCAACATTACGAAGTGATTTGCGTATCAACCCACCTGCTCATTACAGGCGGGTACGTGGAGCTTATCTGTATGCTCTGGCTGTGGATGAGGAAAACGATCAGGAAGTGCGCTCGGCGGTGATAACGATCCGGCGTTGGTAAGCCTGATCGACTTTATCGAATGAGGTCGCGTCGCAGGTAATAAGGGTCAATCGCTCGCCCACAGTGGGGTAGAGGACACTAAGATCATGGATGGAGATGGTGCTTATTGCGGTAATGCGGTAGACCTGCGTGCCATTACCTGTCTGAAGGATAACCTGGTCGCCAATATTGACCTGATGAAGCTGCGAGAAAATGCCGGGGCTGCTGTCGGGCATGACCGAATGCCCAGCCAGAGCAATGTTACCACCTTCACTGAACCCGGCCGTCCCTTCCAGGTGGCCGATACCCTGTTCCCAGGCGTTGATTGTCCAGCTCACCCCATTGAGCGGGAAATTTTTAATGCCCGTGTAGATGTCAAGGGCTGGGATGGAAACTGTATAGTCTTCCAGAGCTGTGATCTGCTGGCTGTGACCTGGGATCATGAACAGGGTAGCTGCGAGAAGTGTAAGCGTGAAAAGAGATTTGATGAGTTGCTGCATGTGATGTTTGAGTTTCACCTGTGAGGTTATAAAGAAATTACATTGCGATGGTTACAATATTCACAATAACATATAGAGTTGATTTTAAATGTTAAGAAAGTAAATAAACAACGATATGACAACTATAATGTAGAAAACAGCAGATACACTAAGCTTTGTAGTTGCCAAAGCACGGCAGACGGTTACAATTTGAGGATGGAGTACTCGCACCAGGAGCGCAGCATTATGGTCTATGGTCGGCTAGATGTGTTCGGCCCGGATGGCTCGATTAAGTCATTTCCTCTATCCAGCCCGAATGTCTCCGTAGGCCGTTCCAGCGGTAATACCGTCATGTTGGATAACACCACCATCTCCCGTTATCACTTCAGCGTGACACGCGACAAGGATGAGGTGTATATCACTGACCTGGAGTCGGCCAATGGAACGCATGTAGACGGTGTAAAGCTGGTCAGTAATGAACGGCGACCACTGGGCGGGGGCGAGGAAATCCAGATTGGTAATCTACGCATTATCTTCCATCGCATTGACGATGCGCCCACCCGCCCCGCTTCCCGACTCATTGATGTGACCCAGCGCGTAGAAGCACCAGAGGCCGAATTTGTGGTGGATTTGCGTGGGCCAGAACAGAGTGTTGCACCGGGGGCGCACATTTCCGGGGAACTGGCGATTACCAATAACGCCGATGAGGATCGCCGTTACGTGATTGAAGTCACCGGGCTGCCACGTGAATGGGTACGGGTAGATCGTCCAAATCCGCTGGTGGGGGCACACGACAGCACTTTTGTGCTGATAAACTTCAAGCCCCTGCGCCGCAGCGAGAGCCAACCCGGTAATTACACTGTCGTGATCCGCGTTTACCCGCAGGATAATTCTGATGCTGTCGTGGAAACCAGTCTGCTGCTGAGTGTGCTGCCCTACAGTGGCTTTGGCGCGGTGCTGCATTCTAACCGCATTACCAGCGGTGATCGTTTTCAACTGTATATTCATAATCAGGGCAGCGGGCAGCTCCCCCTGACGATCTATGGGCGCGACCAGTCGGGATTGCTCGAATTTAACATTCTTGCGCCAAAGGTCACGCTGTCCCCCGGTCAACAGTTGACCATTCAGGGAGAGATCAGGCCCAAAAAATCCATGCTTATGGGTAAACCCCGCCAGCGACCTTTTGATCTGGTGATGCGAGCCAATAATAATGCGGGCTTTATCGTTCCGCTGCGAGGCTATTTTGTGGAAAAACCACTGCTTCCGGCCTGGGCACCACTGCTAATGGGTATGGTGGGGATTATAGGGCTGGTGTTTGTGGCTGCACTGGTGCTGGTTTTGCTACGCCCTGCACCCCAACCTACTTTTTCTGCTTTTGATGTAAGCAGCGCCCAGGTTGCCAGGGGCGAACCGCTGCAAATAAGCTGGCTGGCGACGGATGCGGTGGAGTATCGCCTCAGCCTGAACGGGACTCCGGTGCGCGCTGCCAGCGACCCTGGCGCGACGGCTTTTGCCGATGTTGATACCAGTGCTTTTTCAGGTGAGGTGACGATCCTCCTGCAAGGCATCAATGGGGACCTGGTGGTTACCCAGGAAGCCGTAGTGCGTATCTACGAACCCATTGACAGCGCCGAGATCACGTTTAATGTCAACCCACCGCAGATGGTACGTTATGTCGCTCAGGCATTAAATCTGACATGGGATGTGCCGGGTGCGGTCTATACCCGTGTAACCGGGCTGGAAGATTTTAACAACCTGCCTGTCGAGGCGACTGGGCCCCAGGGGGCGGCTGAGGTAGCGGGAATCCCGCGCGATCCGCTTACAGTGCGGCTGGTTGCTCAGGATGAAGTGGGGAATATTCACGAAGAAACACGTACCATTAATGTTATCAATCCCGAATGCGCGGCCTCAACTACTGATGTGACGATTTACGCTGGGCCAGATGTGCGGCATCAGGTCATCGGCACGATTTTCGCCGGGACTTCAGTGGTCGTGAATGCTCAGGATGTCAGCGGGCAGTGGCTGCGGGTACTGCTGCCGGGAGAGCAAAGCGGCTGGGCGCATATGGCACAGCTTACCTGCCTGGACATGTTTAACATCGCGGATTTATTTAAAGAGTCCAATGTGCCGCTGCTGCCGCCTTCCCCCACGCCGATCCCGACTCTTGTGCCGACAGCGGTGCCGCCCATCACCAGTACACCAGCGCCTTCGCCCACGCCGCTCACGGCCAACGGTTAAAACGGCTCATCATCCGGGGGCAGGTGGCTTCCACGCTGGACAGCCTGATCACCATAACGCTCTCGTAGGGTGTCCAGGGTTTCCTGCAAGCGCTGCTGTCGCTCGGATTGTGGGGTGTCCCACAGCCCTAACTGGCGTGTGGCATTCTCGAACCCGCTCACGCCGACCCCCAGTAAACGTACCGGGCGGTCATCAGACCAGAGATGTTCAAACAGGTGCAGTGCAGCCCGGAAGATTTCGTCATCATGATGGGTGGGTGTGGGTAGTGTGATCTGGCGGGTGATGGTCGTGAAGTCTGCCCAACGCAGTTTGAGCTTGACTGTTGTGCCGTGGAGTTCG
>JBGSXK010000351.1:0-4143 GCA_041751455.1 Anaerolineae bacterium | reverse complement strand
ACCAGGGCGCGACAATAAAGCGCCAGCCTGTACCCTCGGCGATGACCTGACGGTTCTGGCCATCCGCATCCATGATCTCGACCCGACTGCTGCGTTCTGTAACATTTTCCTCTTCTCCCAGGGTCACGAAGGCTACACGATTTCCATCTGGTGACCAGACTGGCGAGGATGCCCGCCGCGCCAACCGCTTAAGTGCTGTGCCATCACTGTTAATCCGATACAGGTCGGACGTATGGAAAAAACGGGTATCCTTTACAGGCTGTGTCGCCAGGAACAGCAGTGTATTCTGGTTGTCAGACCACAAAATTTTTCCCCATACATTTAACGAAGCAGTGAGCAGGCGAGAATCGCTGCCATCCCGGTTGGAAAGATAGAGACGACTGCGATACTGCTGCTGCGCCACCCCGTCGATCTCATGCACCGGGTCGGCGGCATAGGCCACGCGCTCGCCATCAGGTGACCACGCTACCCGCCCATAGAACAGGCGTGTATCCTCCCGCAGCAGGGTCTGCTGCTCGGCAGTTTCCCGGTTCAGGACGATCACACCTTCATCGCTGATTGTGCCATAAGCAAAGAAACGCCCATCCAACGACCAATCCAGTACCGCCGGGTCATAACAATCGTTTTCGATATATTCGGCTGCATTTCCCTGTGGGGTGATCAGCGCAATATCACCGGGGCACAACATCACATCACCGCTGGAAAGAGGCACCTGTTTAAGCGGTGTATAGGCAATCAGTGTCTCGCCAGGGCCCTGTGCGACCACGATACCCACCAGCAGCATACCCCACAGCAGCATGATTAAAACACGCATCAGCTTTCCTCACATTCCATTTGTACAAATTTTAACACAAATTGTAATGCGTGGGGAACAGACCAACTGAAATGCCACTTTCTAACCTGCCAGCCTATCAGATTAAATTTTTCGGGTGCTGGCGCGCACGATAAGTTCCGGTGCGAGAAGGCGTTGATGGACAGGGGTGTCCGGCTGCTCAATCAATGAAACCAGGTATTCAATGGTCAGCCTGCCAATCTTATGCAGGTCCTGGCGCACAGTGGTCAGTGGCGGGGTGAAAAATGCACTGGTACGCATATCATCGAAGCCCACAATCGAAATATCCTCTGGCACGCGCAGCCCGTGTTCCAGAAAGGCATGTACCGCGCTGAAGGCCATCCAGTCATTGGCGATGAACACGGCAGTAAAGTTTTCGCCGGTTGCCAGTAACTGCTGGACAGCGCTGTATCCCGTGTTAATGTCAAAATCACCTTCCACGCTGGGGCCGGGTACCAGGTGATGCTCTGCCAGAAGATCACGCAGCGTGTGATGGCGCTTATAGCCATCCACCATGCGCATATCCCCCGTAATCTCAGCGATCTGGCGGTGTCCCAGGTCCAGCAGATGTTGTACCGCCAGCCGCGTACCATGTACCTGGTCAAAGGCCACCCTAGGAATATCTAGCCCGGTATCACCAGTCATTTGCACGAAGGGTACCCCCTCGCTCCATTCCAGCAGCGCCGGGGCTTCAATATCACGCCGCTGGGTAATCAGCACCAATCCGTCCACCTGCCGTCCAACACTGATGTGAATGGTATGCTCCAGCGCGTCCCTGGTGGTGGCGACAATCGACAACTGGTAGCCGAAATTATGGGCGGCGCGCGTCATGGAGGACAGCGCGGCGGACTCGCTGTTCCAGCTATCCACAATAATCGCCTCCAGCGTATAGGAGCGCTGTGTGGCCAGTGTCCGCGCGGCACGGTTGGGGCGATAATTCATCTCACGCATCACCCGCAGCACCCGCGTCCGGGTGTCGCTGCTGACGTTGGGGCTTTCATTCAGTACCCGTGATACGGTCTGGTAAGAAACCCCGGCCTCATGCGCGACATCACGCAGAGTAGGGCGGGGGCGTTTGTGCCTGGTCTCTTTCATTAATTTGTAATCACAATCAAGGTGATTTGAGACTTTAATCTTATGTGACGGGTCACAATTTCGCAAGACATTAAGCGCTTAACGAGTGCGAATTAGCTGATTTGTGGCAGTTTAAATGGTTAAAATGCCTGATATATTCTTAGTAGCGGTACTATAGGGCGTGTGAGCGGTCACAACTCGCTGCTCATTTACGCACCAGACGAGAACGTAGAGTAAAGCTGTTCTCGATCACCTTTGATGAAATGCTGTTTAGTCAACACAAAAGTCTATGAAGATGCAGGGCTGACCGAGGCCGGGTTCCCGACCACGCGCGACCCGTTTATCGCGGCCTTCGCGGGCGCGGTCAAGAGTTAACCCGGGCGTTAGCTAATGGCAAGGTTGGGGTTGGAACATAACTTACAGGGATATGATCTGTCGTATCCCTGTAACTGTGCCTGTCCATAAGGTTAAACCACCATGCTCGATCTCTCCATTATCATCGTTAACTGGAATGCGCAGGAATTGCTGACACGCTGTCTGCGTGGGGTGCAGTCTACGGCGCAGCACATCAGTTACGAGATCATCGTCATCGACAATGCCTCGACAGATGGCAGCGTGGCGATGGTCAGGCATGATTTCCCTGATGTGCTGTTGATCGAGAATACGGAGAATGTCGGTTTCGCAGGCGCAAACAACCAGGGAATGCAGATCGCCCAGGGGCGTTACTCGCTGCTGCTTAACAGCGATGCCTTTGTCGAAGATCACACCCTGGATACAATGGTGGCGTTTATGGATGCACACCCCGAAGCGGGCATGAGTGCCTGCAAACTGCTCTATGAAGACCGCCGTTTACAGCCCTCGTGCTACACCTTTCCCACCCTCAAAACCGAGTTTTATACCGCGCTGCAACTGGATAAGCTTTTTCCCCAGAGTCCAGAATTTGGCGGCTTTCTGATGACCTTCTGGGACTTCAATGATGTGCGCGACGTTGAGGTTGTGATGGGCGCGTTTATGCTGGTGCGGCGCGAGGCAGTTGCACAGGTGGGGATGATGGACGACAGCTACTTCATGTACAGCGAAGAAGTAGACTGGTGCTATCGCTTTAAAAAAGCAGGCTGGAAAATCCTCTATAATCCCGCCGTACAGACAGTACACCTGTGGGGCGGCAGCAGCCAGCAGGTGCGGGTGGAGATGTTTTTGCAGATGCACCGCAGCAAGATCGAATTTTTCCGCAAGAACTACGGCGGGCTGTCATCGCTGCTGCTCAAGTGCATTATGGGTTTTGGTGCGCTGCTGCGGGTGGGGCCGGGCGCGGCCTACTACCTCACCTCGTCCAACCCGGCCAAACGCCAGAAGCATGAGGCCTTCCGCCGCCTGCTTACGTCGCTGCCCACATTTTAGACAATTCGCGGTCAGACGGTATCTGGACAGGGGGTGAAAGAAATATATCATCATAACACATGAAGTATTCCTACTCGATGCGTTTGCGCTTCGAGTGAAATTCCACCAGTTCCCCATCCTCATCCAGCGCCAGTCGTGAGGATGATCCCTGCTCCTGCTGAAGCTGGCGCATGGCATCGGCAAAGCCATCCCGGTATGCCTGCCGCTCGATTTCAGTAGTTTCCACCTGCGCATTCTGGCCATTAAAGTAGAAATGTACCCCCACATGGACGATCAGCAGCAGCGACCAGACCATGATGATAAGCTGATACATCGAACTCCCACCCCGCAAAATTGTATAAAACGCCAGGCCCCAACCCAACGTGTAAAGTAAACCATGCAGCATCAGCACGATTTGCGAAAGCTGCTGCCCTGCGCTGCGTTTGTGCTTGTTCATAATTCACCTCCCTTCATGACATATGCCTTTGTTTTCCTGTACGTATGACGAGCAGAAATGTTTTAAGACAGTGGTTATTGACGTGGTAAAACAAGAGCGGTATGCTATAGAAAACGATATATGTGTGGACACGCATATATGAGATTATGTCTCATGAGGAGACACTTATGGCCCTGAAAACCTACAAAGTCGGCAACATGGACTGCGCCAACTGTGCCCGTGAAGTGGAAACCGGTGTGAGCAGGCTGGAAGGGGTTCTCGCGGCGCAGGTGGACTTTGCCACAGGAAAACTGACACTGGACGGCGAAGTGCCGTTTGAAGTGCTGCGGCAGCGTGTGGAAGCATTGGGCAAGACCATCGAAACAGCGGAAACCGGGCATGAGAGTGTGAAATCCGCCCC
>JBGSXK010000350.1:0-7464 GCA_041751455.1 Anaerolineae bacterium | reverse complement strand
GGCCGGCCATCGGCAACATCTTCTCCAATATCGTCAACGCGCTGTAATTCGACAGTCTCTGTTATCGAAACGGGCGACCTCAACAGGCCGCCCGTTTTTATTTCGACACAACCCTCTCAGATCACCCCTAAAGCCTGATCGAGATCAGCAATAATATCATCCGTATCTTCAATGCCTACGGCAAACCGCACCAGGTTATCCTTAATACCCAGCGCCAGTCGCTCCTCAGTGGATTTCTCGTAATAGCTCATCAGTGCAGGTTGTTCAATCAAACTTTCTACCCCACCCAGGCTCGGCGCGATGTATGGAATATCCAGCGCATCGATGAATTTCCCTGTCATCCGCAAATCACCCCTGACTTCGAAACTGATTACCCCACCAAATCCGGCCATCTGAGCAGCGGCGGTAGCATGATCAGGGTGAGATTCCAGCCCTGGATACCACACACGTTCAATACGCGGGTGGGCCTCTAAAAAGCGGGCGGCGGCCAGTGCAGTCTGGTTCTGCTGACGCACACGAACACCCAGCGTTTTAATACCTCGATCCAACAGATAGGCGTTTTGTGGATCTACCACTCCCCCTAACACACCGCGTGCATCGCGCAGCGCCTTGATGCGATCCCCCCGACCTACGACCACTCCAGCCAGCAAATCGTTGTGCCCGGAGAGATATTTTGTCGCGCTATGGGCGACAAAATCAATGCCCCATTCCAGCGGACGCTGGTTGACAGGTGTGGCGAATGTGCTGTCAATCAACGTCAATACGCGATATTTGCGCCCAATTTCGGCGATACGTTCCAGATCTGCAATACGCAGATACGGGTTGGTCGGGCTTTCGGAGATGATAAAACGTGTTTTCTTCGGGATGATGGCAGCTTCCAGAGCATCATAATCCCCCATTGGCACGACAGTCGTTTCGATCCCAAAACGCTTGAGGAAGGTCTGGCAAAACTGGCGAGTGCGGCGGTAACAGTCATTAGTCATGACGATATGTGCCCCCGCAGGCAGCACCGACAACAGCAGCGAAGTTACCGCGTTCATGCCAGAGGCATACAGCACCGCGTCATCACCATTGTCCAGCGCCACCAGTTTATGCTCCACCGCTGTCACTGTGGGGTTGCCATAACGACCATATTCTTCGCGCGCCTCACCATCACCCCAGGTTTTACTCTCCATGAAATCAATAAGTTCCTGGGTATCCTTAAACGTGTAGGTCGCGGTCTGAACAATAGGAGTGGTCAACGCACTAAAGGCTTTACGGCGCTGTGTACCCCCGTGCACTGCACGGGTGCTACAACCCGGTATAGGGTCGTCGTCACTGATGCCGTCGAGCTGGATGTCACGCAGAGCTGCCATTGTACCCTCGCTTCTCCTGGTAAAATAAACCTTTTAAATGCTCTCGTCCAGGTCGGGAAGGTAATAAAAAAGACTTCCGGCTGGAAGTCTTCGAGGTCATTTTCTCAATACCTGTAGAGATATACTCTACTCAAAAATCCCCTCTCATCTTCCAGAAACATTTCTGTCGGAGTTGGCACCTTCCCGCTTATGAGACGGGGGTTGCCGTGGTTTCATAGGGCCGTTCCCTCCACCACTCTGGATAAGAGTCATTCAGATATACAATTGTTAAACTGCTGGTAGTGAATTTAGCACAGATTTTGAATGAATGCAAGCACCTGGCCGCTGAACAAAAGGCTAAATCTGGTCAAGAATCGCCTGCGCGAATTCATCTGTGCTCACATAGCTACCGCCGCGCGGGGCAATATCTGCCGTCCGAGCGCCATCCCCCAGCACCCTCTCAACCGCCTGCTCCACCACCAGGGCTTCAGCCTCCAGGTTCAGGCTGTAACGCAGCAGCATCGCCGTACTCAGGATCGTCCCGATGGGATTGGCCTTGCCCTGCCCGGCGATATCCGGCGCAGAGCCGTGAATTGGCTCGTACAGGCCAAAACGATCCGCCCCCAGCGAGGCCGAAGGCAGCATCCCCAGTGACCCCGCCAGCACCGAAGCCTCATCGGTGATGATGTCACCAAACATGTTCTCCGCCAGCACCACATCAAAGCTGGATGGCCGCGTCAGCAGGTGCATGGTCATCGCATCGACAAGGATATGCTCCAGCGCAACATCGGCGTAATCCTCATGCACTTCGACTACGGTCTTACGCCACAGACGCATCACCGCCAGCACATTGGCCTTATCCACAGAAGTCAGCTTTTTGCGCCGCCCCTGCGCCGCACGGAAAGCCACATGCGTCACACGCTCGATCTCTGGCACGGTGTAGAGCATCGTATCATACGCACTGTCGCCATCACCTGCTTCCTGACGTGGCCCGAAATACAGGCCGCCGGTCAGTTCGCGCACAAACAGAATATCCACCCCTTCCAGCAAATCCGCCCGCAGCGGCGTATGCTCCGCCAGCGCTGGATACGTCTTGACCGGGCGCAGATTGGCAAACAGACCAAAGTGCTTACGGATAGCCAGCAAGCCCTGTTCCGGGCGCACAGGCGCGGTGGGGTTATCCCACTTTGGCCCACCCACCGCACCGAGCAGAATCGCGTCGGATTGTTCGCCCAGGCGCAGCGTCTCATCCGGCAGCGCCGTACCCGTTTTATCAATGGCGATACCACCCATCAACGCTTCGTTAAAGCTGAACTCATGCCCATGTTTGCTGGCGATTTTTTCCAGCACAGCAACGGCCTTCGAGACGACTTCCGGCCCGATGCCATCGCCGGGCAGAACCATAATCGATGCTTTCATACAGCGTGTAATCCCTCTGTGATGCGAAATAAACCAAACGTATTATGCTTCAGGCGGCAGCGGCGAGGCATCCTTATAATTCAGATAATCCTGCCCCACTGTTGGTGCGCCCAGGCGGTGCAGCCCGGCCAGAATCTGCGCCCGATGGTCGGTGCTGTGATTTGCTACCTGCAACAGTGCTTCCCACACCCGCGCCGGGCGTTGGTCTTCCTCCCAGTGTGGCGGTTTCACTTCGCGTTGCAATTCCTCTGGCGTGAGCGTGTCCAGATACGTCAACACTCCCCGCTCAATCTCGTCCCATCGCTCCCGAATCACACTGCGCGGTGTGGCTGCGTCGTAATACGCTTCCACTTCCTCAGGCTCAAGGTCAGGCATTTTCCCGTGTTCCAGAAAATACGGCCACCAATATTCTACAGACGCTACGTGGACACAGTGGTTACGGATCGAGCCAATCGAATAGTCGAGCGACTCATCGAACTGCTCATCAGTGAGCGTCATCACACAATCCCACACCTGCCGATTCGCCCAGAATGTATACTCAAACAGTGTGCGAAAGAAGATTTTGTCCACAGGCCGCCCTTTCTAAAACATATGTTCAGGTAAATTTATCGGGCATCCCTCATCCCTGCAAATCAAATCTTCTGCAAGTCGCGCATGGTGCGCTCGTTGTTTACATTCCCGGTGTTCAGCGTCCCCTTTGGCTCGAAAAGCAGCACATGAGCTTCTTCGTCCGCCACTGGCAGATGCTCGACCCCTTTCGGGATAACGACAAATTCGCCCTCATGCAGTTCAATATCCCAATCGCGCAGCTTAATCACAAGCCTGCCCCTCACCACCAGAAACAGCTCATCCTCGTTTTCGTGATGATGCCAGACAAATTCACCCTTCAGCTTAACGAGTTTGACCTGAAAATCATTCACCTCGCCCGCGACTTTTGGACTCCATTGTTCGCTAAAGCTGCTGAACTTTTGTGCCAGATTTACTTTTTCGATCAAGCGCCCTCTACCTCCACCTCTTCTGCCAGTGAGACGCACAGGCCATATTCCACACTATCAACCAGCGCATACCAGCTTGCCACAATGATATTCGTGCCTGCACCCACTGTACTCCAGCGTTGATGTCCGTTGTGTGTGTCAATCAGCACCCGTGTGGTCGCGCCTGTACCGTTTATGCCGTCCAGAATACGCACCTTATAATCGGCCAATTGAAAATCGGCCAGTTGAGGGTAAAGTGGCACCAGTGCCTTGCGGAGGGCCAGGTCAAGCGCGTTCACCGGGCCGTTGCCTTCGGCGGCGGTGTGGACAACATCGCCATCCACATCAATCTTGACCATCGCCTCAGCTACGGTTCCGCGCCCCTTGCGTTCTTCAACCAGCGTCGTGAAGTCAATCAGCGTAAAAAGCGGCTTGTAATCCGGGCGGGCACGATAGAGCCGCACTGCAACCGAGGCTTCCGCCCCTTCAAAGACCCAGCCTTCACTTTCCAGCGCCTTGATCTCTTGCAGCACCTTCACCGCTTCTGCTTTGGACACATCCAGCCCGAATTCTTCGGCTTTACTCAGTAAATTACCCTGCCCCGAAAGATCAGAGATGAGAATCCGCATTTCGTTGCCCACCAGTGCCGGGTCAATATGCTGGTAGCTATCCACATTACGCCGGATAGCCGCGACATGGATGCCGCCCTTGTGTGCAAATGCGCTCTTACCCACATAAGCCAGATGATCGTCCGGCGCGAGATTGGCAATTTCCGCAACGGTGCGGGCGAGTAGTGTCAGTGACTTAAGGTTCTCTGGCGGTACACAGTCATATCCCATTTTCACCTGCAAATCCGGGATGATGCTGCACAGATTGGCATTGCCACAGCGTTCGCCATAGCCATTGATCGTGCCCTGAATATGGACTGCTCCGGCCAGCACTCCGGCCAGTGTGTTAGCAACAGCCAACTCACCGTCGTTATGTGTATGAATACCCAGCGCGACACCGGGGAAGGCCTGCCTGACCAGATCAACATAGCGCGTGATCTCCCAGGGCAGCGAGCCGCCGTTCGTATCGCACAACACCAGCATATCCGCGCCGCCATCTACCGCCGCGCTGAGTGTATCCAGTGCATATTCCATATCGAGCTTGATACCATCGAAGAAATGTTCGGCATCGTAAATCACCTCTTTACCCAGCGCCTTGAGATAACGTAAGCTCTCACGGATCATGCGCAGATTTTCACCCGGCGTGGTTTGCAGCACATCAGTCACATGCAGCATCGAGGTTTTGCCCACCACTGTGACTACTGGCGTTTGCGCATCCACCAATGCCTTAATATTCGCGTCGTCCGCCGGGTCGCTGTTTTTGCGACAGGTCGAACCAAACGCTGCGATCTTCGCATGTCGCAGTTCAAGCTCCTGCACAGACTCAAAGTAGCCTGCATCCTTCGGATTCGACCCCGGCCAGCCGCCTTCGATATACGCCACGCCCAGGTTATCCAGCAGCTTCGTAATTCGAATCTTGTCCGCAAGGGACAGCGAAATGCCTTCGCGCTGTGTTCCGTCGCGCAGTGTCGTATCATAGACGGCGATCTTAGTCATTTTTATCTCCTGTATCTCAGTGCTAAACAGATCGGGGCGACTTGTAAGCCGCCCCTGCAAGCTTATGCCACCGTGAAGGTATCGACTCGCGCCGGGTTTGTGGCCTCATAGGCAGCAGTTTCTGCATCAAGACTTTGCAAAAAGCCAAGCTGATCGACCCCGTTGAGCAGGCAGTATTTCGAGAAGCCATCAATCGGAAATGTCACAGCACGGCCATCTGGCAATGTCAGCGTTTGGGTCTCTAAATCAACTGTGACTTGGGTATCCGGGTCTTCTTCGGCCAATGAGATCAATTGACGATGTGTATCCGCATCAACCTCAACTGGCAGCAGGCCATTCTTGAGCGCATTACCCTTGAAAATATCGGCAAAATCCGTGCTGACTACCGCCTGAAAACCCGCGCCGACCAGTGCCCAGGGTGCATGTTCGCGCGAACTACCGCAGCCGAAGTTATGACCACCCACCAACACCGCTGCGCCCTGATGTTCTGGTTTATTCAACACAAAATCGGGTTTCGGCGTGCCATCGGCGTTATAACGCCAGTCACAAAAGAGATTAGCTCCCAGCCCAGCCTTATCCGTCACTTTGAGGAAACGCGCCGGGATGATCTGGTCAGTGTCAATATCATTGATGGGCAAAGCTGCAACTTTGCCCGTGAAGGTCTTGATCGGTTCCATCAGGTCGGCTCCATTTCCATCATCGCGCGCGCATCAGTAATCACGCCGTTGATTGCTGTCGCAGTGGCGGTCAGCGGGCTGGCGAGGAACGTCCGTCCGCCTTTGCCCTGCCGTCCCTCGAAGTTACGGTTGCTGGTGCTGACTGCATACTGCCCCGGCGCAAGCTGATCGCCGTTCATGGCGATACACATCGAACAGCCCGCCTCGCGCCATTCTGCACCTGCCTCTTTGAAGATAGTATCCAACCCCTCAGCCTCAGCCTGCACTTTCACCTGCTGTGACCCCGGCACAACCATCATGCGCACACTTTCGGCCACACGGCGGCCTTTAATGAGCTTCGCCGCTTCCCGCAGATCAGTAATGCGTGAATTGGTACAGCTTCCCAGAAAGACCACATCAACGGGCTTGCCAAGCAGGCTTTGCCCCGGCTGCAAATCCATGTATCTGAGCGCCTTATCCAGCGCCATTTTTTGCGTGGGGTCGCTGAGTTTATCGGGGTCAGGCACACGATCCGTGATCTTCATACCCATACCGGGATTCGTACCATAGGTTATCATTGGCACAAGATCGTCAGCATTAATCAAGACTTCCGTATCAAAGAATGCGCCATCGTCAGTGGGCAGCGTACGCCATATGGCAACAGCCTGCTCCCAATCCGTGCCCTTCGGCGCTGCTGGGCGGCCTGCAATATACTCAAGTGTGGTTTCATCCGGCGCGACCATCCCCGCCCGCGCACCACCTTCAATCGACATATTGCACACCGTCATACGCCCTTCCATGCTCAATGCACGGATCGCCTCTCCCATATATTCGATCACATGCCCTGTGCCGCCGCCCACACCGATTTTAGCGATTACGGCCAGGATAATATCCTTCGCGGTCACACCCGACTGCAAACGGCCTTCCACACGCACAGCCATCGTTTTAGGCCTGTTCTGAAGCAGGCATTGAGTCGCCAGCACATGCCCCACTTCACTGGTGCCGATGCCAAATGCCCGCGCGCCAAATGCCCCATGGGTGCTGGTGTGGCTGTCGCCACACACTATCGTCATGCCCGGCTGAGTCACTCCCTGTTCCGGGCCAATCACATGCACGATACCCTGCTTCTCAGTGCCGAGGTCATACAGCGGGATACTAAATTCAGCGCAGTTATTACGCATTACCTCCAACTGTGCCGCCGCCATCGAGTCCACTACCGGGATAATGCCCGCAGCATTACGCGGGGTGGTCGGTGTGCTGTGATCCATCGTCGCCAGGGTGCGATCAGGACGGCGCACCTTCAGCCCGCGCTGGCGCAGTTCGGTAAACGCTTGCGGCGAAGTCACTTCATGCACCAGATGCAGATCAATGTAGAGTACCGCCGGGGTATCTTCCGTCTGCGGCTTGACCAGATGATTGTCCCAGACCTTCTCGAACAATGTTTTTGGTCTGCCATTCGTTTCACTCATACAGTTAA
>JBGSXK010000349.1:0-5121 GCA_041751455.1 Anaerolineae bacterium | reverse complement strand
TAATGGTCATGCGGTTGCTGAGGAAGGAACCGCTCAGTAAGACCGGGATGATGAGATAGTAGAAGCCATGCGGGTTGGTGCTGCCCATCAGGATCACGGTGGCGAAGATCGCGAAGATGCTGAGCAGTACAATACATAACGCGGCCAGTTTATAGTGCGCGGTGCGGCTGAGTATGTAGATCAGAAAGGAAAAACCGGACGCAGCCAGCATTACCATGACATTGCTGGTATCGTCGGGGAGATAGGCCACAGTCAGCAAGCGGGTCATCAGCGCGACAATCATCCCCAGCGGAACCACGGCCAGGAGCATTGCTGAGAGGACGCGAGCTTTGGAGCGCTCCTCTGGCGCAACAGCAGGTGACGGCTCTGTCAGCCAGACCCAGAGCCTGAACAGCGCGACAAGGTTGCTTAGAGGCCGTTTTATCACAGGTTCGTAAACTTTCTGTAGGCGCAGCAAACGTGTGCTTGCCATCATAAACGTTCCTTACTTTAAGAAATGCGACGGTACAGGCGCATCCCTGTGCCATAAAAATCCGTAGGGATTTCCATGCTTAACTGGTAATCGGCCTTAAAGGCGACTTCCTGTTCCAGCCCTAAACGCACAAAGGCTTCCATTGTTACCAGGTAATCCGGTGCTGTGTCATAAATAAGCTGCGGCGGGATGGCATAATTCTGGTCAGCAACCACAAGTCCAGGATCGATCGGGTAATACCGCGAGAGTTCCGGCGTGACGAGCCCTACCGTATCAATAATGGTGGCACGGCTGAAGTAGCCCACTGCACCAATATCGGCACTGGCAACCGCGGTATTGGTAGTCACACCATACTCCTCACGCAGTTGGGTGCCTAACTGCTGATAGTATACCTCGATCTGATGCCAGGCCATCTGTGGCGCGGGGCGGTCGGGGCCATGATCGGGCCGGGCTACCCAGCCAGTGATCGATGTCGCCCCCCAGAACAACACCAGCGCCCCAGCGACAAATGGCGCGACCCGCCAGCCCTGACGCGCATTTTGCACTGCCGTAACCAGTGCCCAGATTCCGGCGATCAGCGTCAGCATGAGTGCAGGCAAGGGTGGCGCAGTATACCAGCGAAAAATAAGCGGGTTCGCCAGAGAAAAAACCAGCATATACAACCAGGGATAGAGTGCCAGTGGCAGGAAGCGCGGCTTATTCCTGATGATGTAAAGGAAGCCGATCAGGATCAGCGCCGGGTAAATGACCGTGAGCAGCATCACACCCAGCGAGCCGAGCAGTTGAAACTCGGAGAACGGCACGATGTACGCCCGGAACAATTGGGTAAAGGCCGAGGCAGGCGGCAGCACATAGGCCACGCTCTTGGCGCTGATGGAGTTGGGCACAGGTGAGCCGAAATAGGCCCAGGCGAAGATTAACCAGGGCAAAACCGTGATAAAGCCAGCCAGCCAGGTTTTCCAGGGAAGGCGCTGCGCGACTGGCTGGCCGCGTGTGGCAAACCACTGTTCGCCCAGTTGATAGAGCAGCAGCGGCCCACTCCAGACCAACGAGTCAATACGTGTCAGGAAGGCCAACCCAAGCAGGATACCCACTCCTACCGGACGGCGCACGATAAATGCATAATATGCGCCCATCATCCACAGGATCACGAGGCTGGTTTCCATGCCGCCCACGGCAAAGGTCACACTCACCGGGGAAACAGCCCACATGAGACCAATAACTACACCCAACCCCAGGTTTCCGGTCAGGTGTTTCACCAGCAGCAGCAGCAGCGCGGCAGTGATGGCATCCGCCAGCGCATTCATGGTGAGTGCGTACCAGGGAAAATCCTGCCCGCCAGTTACCACGCTGATACCTGCCATCAGCAATGTATAAAGCGGTGTGGTCGTGCCCAGCGTATGCACACCTGGGTTATAGACAAAGCCCTGCCCCTCGACCAGATTGCGGCTATAGCGGAAAGTAATGAACGCATCATCAATCGTGCGGGGCGCAGGCAGCACATGCGCAAACAATGCCAACGCCATTACCAGCGCGATGAGGATGTTCTCACGGTTGCGTTCCGGTATACTCAGCAAATTCCTGAAACCTGTCGTTATTCATCGTATCTACCATTATCTTAGCTGAAAGTATGCAGGGCAGGCATTGAGAAACGGGAGATAATCTACATGGGATCAATCGCCAGGACGATCATCAGGCGATTTCTTGCGGAAGGGGGACGGGAATCTGCCGTGCCCGCCAGCCAACCCATGCTGCCCAGGGCAGCGCGACCATCATCAGCAGCGCAGCGATGAGGAATACACTGGTGAGCGATTGACTCATATTGGCCGGATCGATCAGCGCGAAAGCCAGCAGTGGCCCGGCGGCGCTGCCCATATCCCCGACTGTGTTCAGTAAACCTAATATGCGCCCCTGACGATTAAAACCCGCGTAATCCCCCACCACTGCGGTGATCTGCGTCTGCAAGATACTGGTCGTCATCGCACCCAGCAGGATACCCAGCACCAGAATTAGCTGTGTGCCCCACGCGATGACCAGCAAGGCGGCGATACCCAGCAGCAGCGCAGCAGTAATCAGCCGCCAGCGATCCCCCAGCCAGTCGGAAAGCCAGCCGGAGACAGGCGCAGAGATGAGACTTACGGTATCTTTGAGCGCCGCAATCACGCCGGTGAGGGTGGCAATGGGGATTATCACTGCACCGATCATCAGCGCTGACCCTACGCGCTCCTGCAAGAGCAGCGGCAGCAGTGCCCCGATGATGCCCAGGAAGATGAGCCAGTTCAGCGCCATTAGCAGTGCAGCAGTGATAATGGGAGCACGACTGGGTCTGGGAATATCCGGCAGGGCAGCAGCAATATATGCGGCGGGTGCAGGCGAAAGCTGTGCAGGACGTGTCTCTGGCAACCAGAAAAACCATAACAGCGCTGCCGCCAGCGAGACACAGCCGCACACGAAAAACGCCGCCTGATAGCCGAGAGTATCGGTGAGCAGGCCGCCCACCAGCGCGCCACCTACAAAACCAACAAAGCCCCAGGCATGGAAGCGCCCCACTAACCGCCCACGATCGGTGCTATCGGCCACATCCAGCACAGCGGTGTTGCCACCGATCCAGATACCTGCCCAGGCGATACCCCAGATCAGACGACCGACCAGCAGCGGCCAGAAGCCTGTGACGACATAGAGGAGATTAGAGGCTGCGCCGATGAGCTGTGAGGCCACCAGGACCCGGCGGCGTGGCCAGCGCTCGATCAGGTAGCCATAGGGGCCGTTGATGAAAATACGAATTAAACGGTTGGCCGAGAGCATCAGCCCTACCTGTGTGAGCAGGATGCCCGCATCAGCGGAATGGGTAGGCAGCACGATATAGATGGCTGTATCGCCAAACAGCGAGAGCATTAACCCCAGACCGAGCAGGGTGACGGTGCGCGCTTTACTGGAAGGCATCGGACACTGGCGCGGAATCCCACACCTTTGGACGCTCCAGACCGAGCATGTGAGCAATCGTCGGCGGGGTGGCGCGCAGGTCAAACGCAGTCGGGATTTCGTGCCCTGGTTTCACACCTATGCCGTTGACAAACCAGATCGTCGTCATGTCTTCCGGCACATCACGGCCATGTTCCTTGTCATGTCCGCCATGATCGGACTGGACGAGGATGGCGTAATCATCACGCAGGCCGCTGGAATCCAACGCCGCCAGCATTCGCCCGACCAGACGATCATTCAACTCAATTGTGGCAAGGTATTCCGGCGACATCCAGCCAAAACCATGTCCACTAATATCCACATCACCCAGGTACACGAAGCAGTAATCCGGCTGCTGTGCGGTGATATAGGGCAGCGCGGCCTCTACCGTCAGGGTGTCGTTATCCTCGCCATAACCCGGATTGCGCAGCCAGCACATTTGCAGGCTGGGCGGCTCGGCCAGGTCGCGCAGTTCGCCCCAACTGGCAAACATGGCCGTATGCAGGCGCGCTTTATAGGCCACATCAATAATGCTGGGGAAGGCACTGGTGGCAGGATTATAGACATTGGTGGTGGTGCCATGCTGCGTGGGCAGCACGCCACGAAACATGGAGGAATGACACGGCAGGCTGATGCTGGGCATGACCGACTGCGCGCGCCAGCTATACGCGCCATTCTGCCATAATGAATCAAGATAGGGGGTGTCGGCCTGTGCCAGTCCATCGGGGCGACAGCCATCCATGACAATGTGCAGGACTTTGCTGAGCATACGTATTTCGCCCACATAAAAATAGTGAATACTTATTATCCTCTGTCATGCAGGCAAACGGCAAGTGACCATTCACCCACCCGCAGACGACCAAACTAGGCCTAAAAACAGATGTGCCCTCCAACTTTCGGCGGATTACCCAAGATGTGATTTCGCATTCAATAAGCTTAGCTGTACGCATGATAGTCAACAACAGGACAAGGGGAACACGATGAATAAAAAAATCGCTATTGTCGGTTCAGGCTTTGCCGGGCTGCATCTGGCCCTGGTACTACAATCTCACGGCGTGGACGCGACCATTTTTAGCGATAAAACACCAGACCAGATTCGTCAGAGCCAGCTTATGAATACTACCGCCCGCTCCTCGGCGACTGTGGCACTGGAGTATGAACTGGGCATCCATATTTGGGATGACGTAGCGCTGAATATGAATAACGTACGCTTTTATGTGGGGGGCGAATACCCCATCAGCTTCCTGGGCCACCTCGACAGCCCTGGCTCATTTGTGGACACACGAATTTATACGGCGCGGTTGCAGGAAGAGTTTGTGGCGCGTGGCGGTACTGTCGTCATAGGTAAAGTGAGTGAAGATGACGTGCCTGTCATGAGCGAGCAGTACAGCCTGGTAGTGATCGCCAGCGGTGGCAAGAACCTGACCAACCTGTTCCCGCGCCGGGAGGATCGCTCGCCCTACGACCAGCCGCAGCGTATCCTGGCTACCGGGTTTTACCGGGGCATTCGTCAGGGCACAGACGACTTTACATTCAATATCGCCCCCGGTCATGGTGAAATGTTCCAGGGGACAATGCACACTTCTCATGGCTCAGTGGCTGGCCTGTTAATCGAGGGTATTCCTGGTGCGGGTTTCAGCGCGCTGGAGCATATCCGTTATGCCGATGACCCCACAGCTTATAACTCG
>JBGSXK010000348.1:0-5296 GCA_041751455.1 Anaerolineae bacterium | reverse complement strand
TACTTGCGCATCTTGCCGGAAAGATAAGCCAGGATACGATGACCATTTTCCAGCTCCACAAGGAACTGCGTGTTAGGCAGCGCTTCGACCACGATACCCTCAACTTCGATCTTCTCTTCTTTTTTCTTCTCTTCTTTTTTTGCCATAGAATTTCCTTCCTAGATCAAAAATCGATTGGCACGAAAAAACAATAAGCCGCTGCCTCATGAAAGACAGCGGTCTTCTATACTCACATCAACCCGCCTGACTAACGGGTAGTCGCCTTACGCTGGCGACGACGCGCCCGGCGAATAGCTTTCTTCTTCTCGATACGCCGTAGCTCGCTCTTGGAGATATGCCAGCGCTTGCGCCGTACAGTGCTCAGAATGCCGCTGTTCGTCACACGCTTACGGAAGCGACGAAGCAGCGATTCTTGCGACTCATTGGGTTTCAATGTCACAGATGCCATATGTTTGCTTTTCACCTCCTTTCGTAACGTGCCTACATGCGGACTTTATTCTTCAGCCACTACTTCGGCTGACTCTAAATTCTCGCTTAATTCTACTTGATCTTCCATCAGGTCGCTACCGTTAGAATCAGCTTCTTCCCCCGCTTCATCGGCCAGCGCGCGTTCTGCACGGCGCTTTTCGTCCCAACGGGTGAATTCTTCCTCACTGACTTCCTTCAGGCTCAGCCCCAGACGCTGCTTGTCCGGCTCGATGCTGATGACGCGCATCAGCAGGTTCTGGCCTTCATGCACCACCAGTGATGGATGCTCTGGCTGCGGTTCGCCCATCTGGCTGATGTGCAGCAGTGCTTCAATGCCGGGATCCAGGCTGACAAACGCACCAAACTGCGCAATGCGTGAGACCTTGCCCTCGACCAACTGGCCAACATGATAAATTGTCTCAATCACGTCCCATGGGTTTTCTTGCAGTCGCTTCAGGCTCAGCCCGATGCGCTTACCCTCTTCGTCCAGGCGCAGCACATAAACCGTGACTTCGTCGCCCACATTCAGCACCTCACGCGGGTGCTTCACACGATGCCATGCCAGTTCAGAGATATGAATCAGGCCATCTGCGCCGCCCAGGTCCACAAAAGCGCCAAAGTCACGCAGGCCGCTCACCACGCCCGTGCGGATTTCACCCTCTTGCAGCTTGTCCAGCAGCACTTCCTTGCGGGCTTCGCGTCGGTCACGCTGGGCATCACGTTGGCTAAAGACCAGCCGCCGCCGCTTCCAGTTGACCTCGATCACCTTCATCATGACCTTGCTGCCCACCAGATTGCCCATCTGGTTCTTGCGGTCTTCTTCGTTCAGGCCACGGGACAGACCTACGACATGACTGGCAGGCACGAACCCACGCAGATTACCAAAGGGTACAATCAGGCCGCCCCGGTTTGCATCCGTGACCATGCCTTCCCATACCTCATCGTTCTCCATGAGCTTTTCGGCCAGCCGCCAATCTTCGCTCTGGCGTGCCTGCGAAACCGAAAGGACGAGGTTGCCATCGTCATCTTCGGCCCGCATCACCATCACATCGATTTCTTCGCCAGGCTGGAAATGCAGCAGGTAATCTTCCTGCAAGCGATCCAGGTCCTTGCGCGGCACAATACCATCACGTCCAATCCCGACATCGACAATCAGGCCATAATTATCAACTGCCAGTACAGTCCCCGAAATAATTTCGCCGCGTTCCGGTTCCTTCTGAGCGAAGGATGCCTCTAATAAGGCGGCAAAATCCATAACGCCGGATTCAATCTCCAACGAACCTTCAATAAGCATACGTTTTCAGCCCCCAAGGGTAAGATTTTTGAGCATCCCAGGGCAGGCATGGAAAAGCCCGGTGAACTCACGGCATACCGAGTTACCGAGCCTGAACTGGCTTTTAGGGTATGGACAACAGAATCTGGAGATTGTGCGACCAGCCTTACGCCAGGTTAGCCCCCCTACCTGAGAGATCAGGCTGGATTATACAAGTTAGGAATATGTTTGTCAACGAAAAATAACCACGAAAGTTCGGTTTCGTGGTTTGGTATGTTTGTCCCAATTATTCCTGATCAATCTCATCGATCTCTGGCGCTTCAGGCTCCACATCAGCCTCTGTGCTGGCCTCTGGAGCGACCCTCTCTGAACCATTATCTTCAGCAACATCTGCTGATGCAGGTTCCACATCAATCTCTGCGCCGGGTTCATCTGCGCTAGCCGTTTCCTGTTCCTCAGCTTCGGGGCCGCCTTCTGTGATATCGGTGCCCCAGCGCTGGGTAAAGCCGACCCGCCGCTTTTCCGGCTCCAGATGGCTAATACGCAGGCTCAGGCGATCACTCTTCTTCACGTAAGAATGTGGCTCTTTTAACGACCCATCGCCCATCTCGCTCAGGTGGAGAAGGCCTTCCAGCCCATCATCCAGTGCGACAAACGCGCCAAAATCGACCACATTGGTGACAGTGCCATCGATCAACTGACCTTCATGATAACGCTCCGAGGCAGTTTCCCAGGGGTCGCTCAGCAGCCGCTTACGGCTGAGGGCGATGCGGTTGGACTCGCGGTCAAGATTAAGGACATAAACCTCGATTTCCTCGCCCACTCGCAGCACATCACGCGGGTGATCGACACGGTGCCAGGCCAGTTCGCTCACATGAATCAGCCCATCCGCGCCGCCCAGGTTGACAAACGCGCCAAAATCGCGCAGCCCTGTGACAGTGCCCTTTACACGGTCACCTTCTTTCAGCTCTTCCAGCAGGCGTGCTTTTTGCTGCGCCCGCCATTCCTTCTGGGCCTCGCGCTCGCTGAAGATCAGGCGACGGCGATCCTGATCGACCTCAATGACTTTCACCACCAGTTCTTTATCACGCAGGTCGTCCCATGCATCGCGCCGCTCACCAGAAAGATTCATGGAAACCAGATGCGAGCTGGGAATAAAACCCTCCAGCCGGTTCCAGCGCACCAGGATACCGCCCCGATTATGCCCGGTAACGACTACTGGTACGACTTCCTCACTGGTTAACAGTGTCCGCGCGCGTTCCCAATCATACTGCTGCAAGCCCATGTTGATCGACACGATCAGGTTATCATCCTGGTCGCGCGGGTTCAGTACATATACAGGCACCTGCTCGCCCACGCGCAGTGTCTGATGGAAAGCCGGGTCAAGCCGTTCAATATCCTGGTGGGGAACAATACCATCGCGTTTTGCCCCCATATCCACAATAATCTCGCGGTCATCGATCTGCAGGATTGTTGCATTGCGGATTTCGCCACGTTTCGGCGGCGAGTAGTTAAACGAAGACTCTAATAATTCCCGGAACTCTGCCCCGTAATCGTGTTGATTTACGTCCGTGTTGGAAAAACTCATGTATGCTCTACCGCCTTGTGGAAAAATTGTTGTCTCAGCCCGGTGAGACGAAATACCTTAGGCGCGAATAGCTGTACACATCACACGCACATCACGAGGCATTTTTGATCTCGGCTTCAAGCTGGTTCAGCCAGCCGATCTCAGCCTCATACTGAGACAGGGCGTAATTCGTCACCCAGGTATGCTGTGGCTCTTGGGCATTGTGACGGCTTTCCTTGCGCAAACTGTTCATTTGCGCTTCTGTCTCGTCGCGCCGGTTCGCCAGCAGCAGCAGGAGTTCCTGCCGGGGCATCCCTTCAGCCAGGTAGAGCTTGAGCAAAAACTCACGCCGCACCTGGTCTGCCGTAGGCGGCTGTCGCAGCCAGATTTGCAGTTCATCGCGCCCCTTTG
Organism: Anaerolineae bacterium; assembly: GCA_041751455.1. GTDB lineage: Bacteria > Chloroflexota > Anaerolineae > Aggregatilineales > Phototrophicaceae > JAIOHN01. The sequence continues at coordinate 1,577 of JBGSXK010000348.1, read as the reverse complement.
GGGTGATGCGATATAACTTCTTCGAAGGCCGTGACTGCTGTGGAACTTCCTGTACCTCAACGGCACCCTCATCCAGCAATTTGTGCAGTGTTGGATACAACGTTCCATAACTGGCACTTGTTACTGCGCTCAGGGCTTTGTGTACGTGCTTTTTGATGTCGTACCCTGACATGGCACGTTCCATCAATAATCCTAATATCAGGTATCTGTGCGACATATCTCGTTGCCATTACCCTCTAAACCTGTTTCGAGTATATCTTTGCGAGATATGCACTCACAAGATAGAGTATGGTTTAGTTTGGTAAGAATATTACAACGATGTGATACCCAAAATTTTGTGGATTTCGCGCCAATATATAATTATATCAGAAAATGTGTTAAACTGTACATTCGCACATTTTCAATTAATCTCTGGTTCACCAAGAGGTATTCCCCGCATCCCGCGATCTACTTCCCAGGGGTAGATAATGTATGTATCAGCAACTGCGGCATAAAAATTCGGCTCCGACTTAATAAAAAGTGAGCGGTAGGGGTTGAAGTGCAGCACACAGGTAAAAGGATCTGCTCCTGCCTTCTCCGCCCGCCCGCGTACAGCAGTGCTGGTGCGTCCGCTGCCCCACACATCATCTACAATCAGGGTACGGCGGTCACGCAGCAGTGTTGGCTCTGGGAATTGTAGAAAAGTCGGCCAGGCCATCAGCCCTGCACTTTCCGTCGCTGGGAAATCCACCGCCGCTGTCAGTAAATGCCGGATGTCGAGTGCTTCAGCCAGCATCCCGCCAGGGATAATTCCGCCGCGCGTAATCAGGAGAATTGCATCAAACGACCCGGCAGCCCTCAGTTGTGGCAGCAGCAAATCAATCAGTTTGTCTACATCTGTCCAGCTTAATCTCTCATGTCTTGGCGAAGCCTTCAACGTCCCGTCCCCCATCCTCAGTCGTAAATTTGTCACGATTATAGGGGTTTTTGATCACAGGACGCAATTTTTGGGCAGGGAAGTAAGGGTATCACAGGTAAAATAAAAGAGCGCGGTTAACTTGCCGCGCTCTTTTATAGTTTCAGATTGTGGATCTAGACGGGGATCGCAAGCATATTGCGCCCGATCAACTGCATCGTGTTTTCCGGGCTGGCGATGGTTTCCCACATCAGGCGTGGGTTAGGGAACATGTTAATGAAGGTATCGGCCACGGGCTGATTCAGCATCGCCGCCTCCAGCAGGTCAATCACGTGAGCAGGAGGGGGTTGCAGCATGGCATTGGCCCAGTAGGTCGAATACTGTGCAGAATCCCACATAGCCTCCTCGGCCCTCTGACAGAAGGTTTCATTATAAACGCTGTGCGTGGCAATCGCATCGGCCAGAATCCAGGCGCTGCGGATCGAGGCATTCGCGCCCTGGCCGACAATGGGATCGTTGAGTATGTGGGTATCACCTACCGCCATTACCAGCCTGTCATTGGGCAGCCGGGTATAAGCCTGCCGCACTGTAGGGGTGATCGCGCCTTGCAGCATATCGCGGGCGCTGATGATCCCGAAAGTCTCTTCATCGACACGCTCGTAAATGGTGGGTGCGTACTGCC
>JBGSXK010000347.1:0-4319 GCA_041751455.1 Anaerolineae bacterium | reverse complement strand
TTCTCGACATCTACCGAAAGCTGTGAGACCAGCAGGTCACGCACGTGGCCTTTTGAGGCTTTTACAGTGTACCCTTTACCTAAGAAGTGTCCTACACTCCGTGCTTTGGCAGGAGATTCGACAATAACCAGTTTCCCCGTTTTGCCAGCAGGTTTTTTAGTCGCCGTATTTTTGGACTTTGCTTTGGTTTTCTTTGCACGGGACGCAGGTTTTTTGGCTGCCTTTGTCTTTTTGCTGCTTTTGGGTTTTTCAGTTACTTCTGGCCTGGGTAACCCTTCATGGGCGACTGTTGCGCCCATACGAAAGAGCGCCGTGCCACAGACCGCGCATTTTCCCTTTGTAGCCGGGGTACCCGTCTTGGTAAACGTAGGCTGTGGGTCGGACATTTCTCGTGTTTGTTTACATTTGACACAATATGCCTGGAATGTTTCCGCCATTGTGATTTCCTGAACAGTTGGACGGTGTAGTTTACTTACAGATATTTGTAGTTCTTATTGGTCAACAAACGGTTGACCACCTCTTTTACATCTTGGGCGTGATCCTTGTGGCAGATGAGCAACGCATCATCTGTTTCTACCACGATTAAATTTTCAACACCAATAGTGACAATGAGTTTATCACTATACACTAAAGTATTCTCTGTATCCAGAACAACTCTGACCGAGGATTTTCCCTTGAAATAATTACCGTTTTTATCCAGCTTGAGCACTTCGTACAGCGCACCCCAGCTACCTATGTCGTTCCAGCCAATGTCAACGGGAATGACGGCCAGATTTTTGGCGTTTTCCATAACCGCAATATCAATAGGAATATTGCGGATGTTGTGCCAGATAGACTCCAGGCTTTCCTCGAATTCTGGCTGTGCAACCAGATGTTTGATGCTGCTGAACTGCGCGTACATATCGGGCTGCTGCCGCTCAAATTCTTCCATTGCGCGCTTGATGCGCCAGATAAAAATGCCAGCGTTCCAGCTATATTCCCCAGATGCCAGAAACTGACTGGCAGTGGCTGCATCTGGCTTCTCGGTAAAGCCCATAGCCTCATAGCAGGTGTGGCCGTTGAGTTGTGTCAGTTCTTTACCGCGTCGGATGTAACCGAACTCCACTGCGGGAAAAGAAGGTGTAATCCCCAGTGTAACAATGTGTTCCTGCTGGGCAAGTTCATAAGCAGAACCCAGAACCTTAAGATAATCATCTTTTTTGTTAATGCTGTGATCAGCATGCATGATCGCCACCGTGCCTTCCGGATCACGGCTTTGGATAACAGTTAAACCCAGAGCTACCGCCGGGGCAGTATTCAATCCATAGGGTTCAATAATGAAATTCTCGGCTGGAATTTCTGGCGTATCGGTACGAAATATATCGAAGTACTTGCGTCCGGTGACTACATAGATGTTTTCAGGAGGGAACAGCGAGTTAAGGCGCTTGACCGTTACTTTATACATGGAGTCATCTTCGACCAGCGGTAAAAGCTGTTTTGGTTTATCCTGGCGACTCATCGGCCAGAGGCGTGTGCCGCCGCCGCCGGCCAGAATCATTGCATAGTAATTGTTCATGTTCAATTATGGCTCCAAATAATGTAGTCAGTTTCGATATATCAGGGAGTATTGCATAGGGGCGACTTTTTGCGCAAGCCCTTTCAATTCCAAGAGTGTTAAGGTACTGGTGACAGTGGCAATAGGTAACTTACACAACCGTGCCAATTCATCCACGTGCAATGGATCAGCGCTCAGGTTATTCAGCAGATGCGCTTCAACATCATTGGCTGGTGCGATGCGTTCAGCAGTTTCTTTGGTGCGCACATTGTCGCGGACAATGTGAAGTTCTTCTAAAACATCTTCGACTTTAGTGACGAGTTTCGCGCCATCCTGAATCAGGCGATTTGTGCCCCGGCTGGACAGATTAAAAATGTTGCCGGGCACTGCAAAAACCTCGCGGCCCTGCTCCGCCGCCATAGTCGCAGTGATTAACGCACCGCTGGCTTCTGGCGCTTCGACTACCAGAATGCCCAATGATAGACCGCTGATCACCCGATTGCGGCGCGGGAAATTGCGGGCCTCAGGGCGCGTTCCAATTGGAAATTCGCTGATAAGGGCGCCATGATGGGTGATCTCACGCGCCAGTTCAAGATTGTCACGTGGGTATACCTGATCGATGCCGCTGCCCGTGACCGCAATCGTGCGTCCGGTTGCATTCAGCGCGCCCTGGTGTGCGGCAGTATCCACACCATGCGCCAGACCGCTAATTACAGTAATTCCATTCGCCGCAAGCTGCCTCGAAAGCTCATAAGCTGCTTCCCGCCCATAGGCTGTGGCTTTTCGCGTCCCCACGATGCCCAGTGCCAGGTTGTCCTGTGTGGATAACGTTCCACGGATATAAAGAAGCACAGGTGCATCAGATATTGTGCGCAGCAAAGGTGGATAGGCTTCGTCATCTGCTGTGAGTAACCACGCACCACACTTCTTGACTTTCTCAATTTCCGCATCAAGATTGAGCTGCTGGCGCACACGCAGCAGATTGCCCAGCGGTTCTTTCTCTAAACCACATTGGCGTAAATGGGTTTCACTGGCGCTCCAGGCTTCCCCCAGGTCGCCAAACGATTTCCGCAAATGGGCCAGACGTTTAGGGCCAATTTCGGGCACAAGGCTGAAGCCGAGCCAGTATTTTTTGTCGCTCACAGGGACCTAACTGTCTATATACGCCGAAGACAGCATAGCAAGCGATTAATCCGATTGTCAAGCACTATTCTGACGTAAGCGGGTTTTAGGGAAGGAGGCCCTCTGGCAGCCGGACAATCATCAGGCCATCATTAATGCGGGTATCCAGAACGGTTTCTTCGGTGACAGGGATCAGAATCTCACCATGCACTGGACTGTCGATGATATAGACATCATTCGCGCCGGTTTCCAGCACTTCGCGCAGTGTGCCCAGCGGCGTACCATCTTCCGTCTGGACGGTTATCCCGATAAGCTGGTAGAGATAGAATTCACCTTCTTCCAGCGGCACGGCATCTTCCAGCGGTACCATGACAAATAACTGGCGCAGCAGGTCAGCGGCATCACGGTCATCCACTGCTTTTAGTTTGAGCAGGGCATACCCTTCCTGATGCAGCCGCAAATGTTCTACGTTATATTCGGCAGCAACCTCCGAATGCGGGTCTTTGCCTAAGTGGATGTATTCCATCGTTGAAATACGTTCCGGGTAATCTGTCAGTAAGCGAACGCGCAGTTCCCCACGTACACCATGCGGGCGAAGCACCTCGCCCAGCAGCAAAAAACGCGGTTTATCCACTTTTTTCATAGGAGTTGAAATTATTCCCTCATCCAATTTCGAGGATGATACGTTTGCCGCGCTTATTGCCTTCTGCCACCTTGAGCAGGGTCCGGATGGAGTTGGCAACACGACCATCCTTACCGATGACACGCCCAACATCTTCCGGGGCGACCTTAAGTTCCAGAATAACAGCAGAGTTGGTAGTGCGTCGGCGTACCCGCACCTGTGAAGGGTCATTGACCAGGCTGGTAGCAATATAAGTGATTAATTCTTCCATGATTTATTTTCCCTGAAGTCGTATTTATTAAGGGCGAACCGTGTGGCTCGCCCCAATAAGTCGCTTGCGGATCAGCCTTCGCTGGCTTCGGCGGCAGCTTGTTTCGCCTTTTTGGCGGACTGCCCGGCTGCCGGGGCGGGGAAACGGGTCCTGGGGCTAACTGGATTGGCTGCTACGGCTGCTTCGGCCTCAGCCACCAGAGTTTCCAAGGATTCACCCTTGCGCAGACGCTCAAAGCGATCCAGGGTGCCTGTACGTTTCAGCAGCTTGTGCATGGCTTCGGTGGGCTGTGCGCCCACGCTTAACCAGTGGAGTACACGGGCTTCATCAACTGTATCGGTAGAAGGCTGTGTGCGTGGATTATGGAAGCCGATGATTTCAATAAAACGGCCATCACGGGCACTGCGCTGGTCAGTGACCACGATACGATAGCTGGGCTGTTTCTTCAAACCCACACGACGAAGACGAATACGAACCATTGTGAAATTCTCCTTATATTTGCGCTCTCATGCGTCCATTTTGGATGGAGAGCCACTGTCGTATAAAAGCGTGACAGTTGCGGAAGGGCTTTTATTGCCCTAGCGCGGAAAGCCAGACATCCCCGGAAATTTGGGGAAGCGCCCGTTGCGCATCTGGCCCATCAACGACTGCATGTCACGGAACTGCTTAAGCATCTGGTTGACATCACGCACTTCCACTCCACTGCCTGCGGCAATGCGTTTCTTGCGGCTGGCATTCAGCATTTTGGGGTTAGAACGCTCACTGGATGT
>JBGSXK010000346.1:0-10675 GCA_041751455.1 Anaerolineae bacterium | reverse complement strand
TGGCCGCACTCCACCGGGATGCTCAAACGTCTGGTCGGGCGACACTTACGCTGGTATGTGGATCGCGGCGCGGTGCGCGTAGATGGCACGCTGCGGCAGGCGCTCACCGCGACAGGCAGCGACGAAATTATCGAGCGCTATATCTCCACCGGGGCGACCTACTGGGCGATGCAGGCGTTTGGCGGCTTGTGGAGCCTGCGCGATGATGACCCGTTCTGGTCTGCGCCGGAAGAACCGCTGCCGGCAGAGCAGGGCGATTATGTGAAGGTGTTCCCACAGCCGGGCTGGGTGGTGACAGCGACAGGCGGCGAAATCCAGCGCTTTAACGCGGGCAGCGTCAAGCCGGGTTATGGCATGAAGTATAACAAGCTGGTCTACAGCACCGCTTTTCCGTTCAATGTCGGTCTAGGACATGGACAGATTTCGCCCGACAGTTGTCTGTGTCTGATCTCTAACGGTGTTTTCGGCACACGTACGAAAAACCTGACTTCCGCGGTGGGGGAGCCGGGCTGGTTACGAATGCGCTATGAAATTTCGATCAACAGGGATGTACACCTTGTTGAGACGGTCATTGTGCCTTACCAAAGGCGACACCTCCGGGCGCACCGTGTTAGGCTGGATAAGAACACGCAGGCTGCGGTGCAGGCGATAGAAGGCGCTGCGCCGCTGGGATATGACCCCGGCGCACAACCATTTTCTCAGGTGGACGCGCTGGAGGCCTGGGCAGGCGTGGATCAGCGGGTGAGCTGGATTCGTGGGCTGCAAGGGTATGATGGAGCGGGCTTATGGCGGGCTGATCCGTGTGGTAACAGTATGCATGCGGCCTGTATGCTGCCTGAACTGTGGATCGAGGAGGTAGAGCCAGAGCATGAGCTGATCTGCATCGTGGGCTTTGATGCGGTGGATTCTGGGCAGGAGGCAGACTGGCTGCCGGATGGGACTTTGCGCGTTGTCTGGGAAAATGGCGAAAGGGTGGAAGTGCCGCCGCTGGCATGAGCGCTTCCATTAAGCTGAATGGAGGCGGCACGGTTTGTATTTTAAAGGCGATTGCTGCATAATCAGAAGTGAATTGTAAAGACTTGCGCCGCGCACAACACTAAATTCACTGACAGCGATCTCACTTGAGGGACAGCCATGCCCGACTGGAAAACTCACGAATCCCCGGCTCATGAACCCGCCGCCCTGCCTGTGATGGTGCCCCCCCGGCTGATCGGGCGTGATGCGGTAATCGGGAAAATTTATACCCGCCTGCGCGAGAATGTGCCGCTACAGTTGACAGGTACTCCGGGTGTGGGCAAAACGACACTGGCCGCGACGCTGGCGGCTGCCTATACCGAGCAGCCCGGCGGTGTTTTGTGGCTGAATGCAGACCACAGTAGTCTGGAAGAATTGATTGTGCGTGTGGGGCGGGCTTACGGCGTGCGCGAGATCACCAGCAGTGAAAATCCGCTGGGCATGGTGGGCGCGGTGGCTGCGACTCTCACACAGCATAAGCCGCTGGTAGTACTGGACGGAGCATTAGATGAGGCGACGGCAACGGCGTTTATCGAGCGCTGTGTGCGTGGGCTGCCAGTAATGCTGATCGCTCCGAAAGCAGTGAACGAGGCATGGACGACGTTTCACCTGGAGAACCTGGAAGCGGGACACGCGGCAGTGCTGTTCAAACAAACGGCTGGGCTGCCAGAATCACCTGACCCAGATGTGGATCGCCTGGTGCAGATGCTTCAGTTTTCGCCATTTGCACTGGTGATCGCCGCTTCGACCATGCGGACGGCCAAACAGCAGCCCGTGCAGTATATTAACGCGCTGACGCAAATTCCCGGCTATGCGACGGCTGACCCGGTGTTGGTGGCGCTGACGGCGGCCTTTCGCAGCCTGAACAGCGCGCTGCAAGGGGTTTTGCTGATGCTCGGCGCGACATTTAAGGGGCAGGCCTCGGCAGAATTTTTGAGTATGCTGACGGGAGCACCCAAAGAAACAATTCAGCAGGTGATGACTCTGCTGACCCAGCAGCATCTTGTCGAAACCACACAGCGTTATGGTGAGCCTTATTATCACCTGCATACAGTGACTTATGCGTTCGCCCAGAGCTGGCTACGGGGTTCGCAGCGGCTGGGTGAGCTGCAAAATAAAGTGCGTGATTCGGCGCTGGCCTATGCCCGCCAGTATGCTCAGGCAGACCAGGAAGCCGCCCATGATAAGCTGGCGGCGGAGATGGATACGCTGATGTCGGTGGCACAGTGGGCAGCCGATCAGGAAGATCGGGATACCCCACGACAGTTTATTGTCGCGCTGACCGCGGCAGGTGATTTTGTGAACGGCCGTGGTTATGTTTATGAACTGCTGCGCCTCAACCGATTGGCTTCCAGCACGATGACGGCTTTCCCGGCCTATCCGCCAGAAACGCGCATCCTGCCAGACGAGGAGGACGAGGAAGAAGAGAGCGTGCGCCCGGCTGCGCCTCCGGCTTTTCTGCGCGAGATGTTCGCCAGCGAGGAAGATGACGACGATCTGACGTATGATGAAGCCGATGATGATCTGGAAGATGAGGATGAGGATGTCGAGGAGATTGAGGAAAGCCTGTTCACCCCGGCCCCCCGCACTTACCTGATCGACGAAGACGATGATGAGGGCATCGAAGAGGATGATCTTGACGAAGACGGCTTTGATGAAGATGATCCTGACGAGGATATGCTAGAAGCAGCGCCCGGCCATTCTGCCGTCGAGCATACCTACATCCCGGAGATGCCGCCGCCGAGTGGGATTGTGGCATGGCGGACGGAACTGGCCCAGGCGCGTCAGCAAAGTGATATGCGGCGGCAGGGCGACCTGCTCAAGCGCATCGGCGCGGCGCAGGTGGAAAGTGGGATGCATAACGAAGCCATCGCCACCTATGGCGAGGCGCTGACGGTTTATGATGAACTGGGCGAGGAAGAGGAACTGCTGCAAATCCTCGATACACTTTCTACCCTCATGGTGAAAACCGATAATTCGCAGGCGGCGATTCTCCACGCAACACGCGGCGCACAACTGGCCGATAAGCTGGGCGATGATGAGACTCGTATGCATATCCTGGTGACCCTGGGCGATGCGCGCCAGCAGTTGGGCGAAAGTGTGGGCGCGGAAAAAGCCTACAGCCAGGCACTTGAGATTGCCCGCAACACAGGCGACAGCCAGAACGAAGCATTGGTTCTCTATAAACTCGGTTATGCCCAACTGGATAACAGCGACCCTGAAGCGGCAAGCGCCAACTGGGAACAGGCGCTGCCGTTGTTTCGTGAGCAGGGCAAGCGCGAGTATGAGGGCCGTGTCATGGGTGGGCTGGGCACGGCCTATGCCGAGCTAAGCCGGTGGAGCGAGGCGATCAGCTTTTATACATCGGCGCTGTACATTGCCCGCGAAGTAAAAGATCGGGATGAGGAAGCGCTGCAACTGGGCACCCTGGGGTACGCCAATATGCAAACCGGGCAGTTGGGCGAGGCAGTGCTGCGCTACCGTCAGGCGCTGCACCTGGCTTATGAAAATGGCAGACGCGAGAATGCGGTGAGTATTATTGTAGACCTGGCGCGGCTGCTGCTGCGCAGTCCGCGTTATCTGTCTGTCGTGCAGTTGTTGGTCGATGACGCGCTGCGGCTGGAACCGAATGACCGCGATGTACGCAGCCTGAAAGAACGGGTGACGAATGAACTGCTGGCTGGTGAGGCCAATGGTATCCAGCAGGCACCTGTGAATGGCACGGCACAGACTTACGCCGCTAATGCTTACGCACTGCTTGATCCATGATGGACAGGTTTGAAGCCACGGTCTGTCTGTAAGCTATAAGCGCAGGATAATGTAAGCAAGCCATACGTTCATATTGAGCGATGATCACCCCGGTAGGTGAAAGCTTGTTTGCAGATGCCGCGAAATCCGCCGGAATCGTGCCCTTAGTGTTCGCTGGCTGCCAGACGCAGGCGATAGGCCTGCACACTGGCCTGTAAACCGGGGTGACTGTGTAGACTGGCTGCGGTGGCCTGCAGGGTTTGCAGCGCTTGCTCGTGGTAGCTGCGCCGTTCTGCCTCAGCCGGGGCGGCATAACTGAGTGCCAGATAACACAGCCATAAATCGCGGCCTCCATAGAGGGTTTCGTGTTCAGCCGCCTGCAAGAGTGTGTCATAAGCTTCCGCGCTGTTTAATGCGTTCTGAGCGACCCCCTGCCATAACAGTGCCCGCCCGTAAACGATCAGGCTGTGCTGGGCAGTTTCTGCCAGCAGGTTGCTGGTATACTGGCTGTAGGCGGCATAGTCACCCGCCAGTACCAGTCCGTGCAGCAGCGCAAGCTGTATTCGCTGGCGGGTATAAACGTTCTGGTAACGCTGTTGGCTGTTTTCCTGGAGCAGCGCCAGCCCTTCCTGAATGTCACCTCGCGCCATCAGGCTCAGGCCCTGATTGAGCCTGATAAAGGGATGCTGGTAATGAATCTGTGCCTGAATTTCCTCAGCCTGCTGACATAACATAAGCGCCGTCTCATAGTCGAATAACAGGCGATGAATAGCCGCAAGCTGGCTCAGGTCGATGATCTGATAATAGAGATTGCCATCCTGTCGGTTCATCTCCAGCACTCTCTCATAATAATCCAGCGCCGCCGCAAAATTACCTCGATCAAGTGCGATGCTGCCCAACATGGACATCACCCGCGCGATTTCGCGCTCATCTTCACATTCCTGCGCCAGTGTGTAGGCCTGCTGCTGGTAGGCCAGGCTCTCATTAAGCTGGCCGCGCGCGCGGTAGAGTACACCAAAAGCACGCAGAACGGCAGCATGGAGGCGGGTATGCTCTTTGGGCAGCACTGTATGAGCATGTTTAAGGGTCTCCAGCGCCTGAGTGTACTGCCCCAGGTGAGTGTAGCTGATTCCCAGAGTGAGGGCAGCGGTGACACGTTCCTCAATCATCTCGTCTGCGGGCAGTTCTTCCAGCAGCATGAGGGCTGTTTCACTGGCCGCGCTGGCTTCTTCATACTCGTCCAGGGCTTCCAGAGCCTGCCCCCGGATGCGCCATAACTGGCTGACAATGGGCAGGGCAAACTCGCGCGAGACGCTGCGGGCGATATCCCAACCACGCTCGATATTGCGCAGGGTTTTTAACAACCATCCACGCTCAAGCAGGCTGATGACACTGGACAGATAGGCAGAGAGCGCCTGCTCTGGCTGTTCTGCCTTCATGTAATGCTCGGCCAGCACATCCAGGTAATCGGGATGGACGGCGACATGCTGTTCCAGCCACAGGGCAACCCCCTGATGATAGGCTTTGCGGGTGGGACGGATAAGCATGGCATAGGCGACTTCGCGGTAGAGGCTGTGCTGGAAGCCATATTCGCGCTCCTGCTCAAAGACGCTCTCTGCACGCTGGACGATAATGCCGCGATTTTGCAGGATCGCCAGTTCACTCTGCACGTGTTCGCTGCCGCTGACCGCCGTCACCGCGCCTTCCCAGAAAGTCTGGCCGATGACCGCCGCGACCTGGGCTATGCGCCGTGCCACCGGGCTGAGTTCGTCCAGGCGCGCTTGCAGCAGCCCCAGCAGGCTATTGGGAAGCTGTGATTCGAGCGTAGCATAAAGCAGGCGATCCGCCTTCCAGCGTCCGTTTTCGGTCATCTCGAATACACCGTAATCAAAGAGCATTTGCAGGAAACCCTCGACGAACAGGGGATTCCCTTCTGCGCGCTGGCGAATCAGTTGGGGCAGGCGCTCCGGCTTATTGTCCACATGGCTGAGAATTGCATCGAGCAGGGTGGAAATATCGGTTTCGTTGAGGCGGTGCAAGGGTAGGCGTATATGCTGGGGATGTCCTGCGAGATAGTGAGTACGTTCCTGTGTGAACTCCGGACGTACCGCGCCAATGAGCACACCTGTGTGGTCAGGGAGGTTGTGCGCGAGGTGTTCGAGCAGGTCGAGTGAATCAGCATCCAGCCATTGCAGGTTATCGACCAGGAACAGCGGCGGCGCGATCTGCATCCAGGCGCGAAACCACTGCGTAATCCTGGTGAAAGTCACCTGTCGCTGTTCTGCGCCACTCAGCTTGAGGGCACGCACATGCGGACTTTCAGTAAAGCCATAGCCGGCGATGAAGCCCAGAATATGTGCGGTGGGTTCGGCTTCGCTGCTGTGCCAAGTTTTGCGAACATAACGCAGGATGCGTTCCTCGGCAGCAGGTTTGGGTGTATCATCCTTAAGGTTACACCGTTCAGCCAGCAGATCATGAATAAAACTGTGCGGGATGTTGCGTTTTTCATAGCTGGCCGTCATCACAAACAGGGTGAACGGCAGGGAGTCCACATGGTGGAGCAGTTCTTTTAACAGGCGACTTTTGCCAATGCCAACTTCACCAGTCACGATGACAATATGAAAATGGTTTTCATGGAGCGCCTGCTGGCACACCGCCAGCAGTTGGTGCAGTTCAGCATCACGCCCGACAAAAGGTGTTTCCAGCCCGGCGATGCGTGAGGAAACCAGCCAGGAATGCTCGGCCTGGCGCTGGTCAATAACGGTATAACATTCGACAGGTTCTTCAAAGCCCTTAAGCTGGGTGATCTGGCGTGCTTCCATAATAAAATGATCGCGCACCCGGTGATAGGTTTGTGCATCAATGAGGACCCGGCCCGGCTCGCACAGGGATTGCAGCCGTGCGGCCAGATTGGTGGTCGCCCCCATTGCCACCAATTCCTGCTTCTCGGCATCGCCCACCATACCCACCACCACCTGCCCGGTACTCATGCCGATGCGGATGGCGAAAGGGATGGGCAGGTTGTTCTGGTCGCGGTGGGAGAAGGTGGACTGGTATTCTTTATTGATTTGACTGGCAAATTCTTCGATGGCGGCCTGGGCTTCCAACGCAGCATGGACAGCGCGCAGGGCATCATCTTCCTGGCTGTGCTGTGCGCCGAAGAAGCAAAGCAGGCCGTCCCCCAGATACTGACCGATCTCGCCACCCCATTTGCGCACAATACGACTGAGCAGAGTATGGCTATCGCTGATGATTTTTTTCCAGGTTTCCGCCTGTAAACGCCGTGCAAGTTCTGTCGAGTTAATTACATCGACAAAGATGACGGTGACCAACCGGATTTCATCACTGTCTTTGACCTGTGGCTCTGCATGGAGGGTTTGCAGGGTACGTATGCGGTCATAGAGCGCCATGACAATCTGGGTGTAGGTTTCCGGGCTGAAGGCGTCGCGCCTTGCCATGACTTCGGTAAGCGCAGATCGCAGTCTGGCGACATTTACAACAGGGTCGGCCATGATGAATTTATTTACATAGGCAGCCAGAACCCGAAGCGGCTGCCTGTGCCTTCCTGGCTATCTACCCAGACCTCACCCTTGTGCCGCTCGATGATCGCCTTGACGAGGTTGAGGCCAATACCATAGCCGTTTTCAGCTTCAGTTTCAGGCCGTTCAATACGGAAATACGGCTCGAAAAGCTGCGCGAGATGTTCGGAAGAGATGCCAATACCATTATCTTCTACCTCAAAGCAGAAACGATCTTCCTGGAGGTAGCCATGCAGGGTAATATGCCCGCCCTGCGGTGTATATTTGATGGCGTTGCTGACATAATTGACCATCGCTTCGCGGATGAGCATAGGATCCATGAAGATGCCGGGCTCCTCGTCCAGCTCCACCTGAACATCCAGCTTTTGCCGCCTTCGTGCGGCCAGCGGGCGAAATTCCTTGAGGATGCTTTCAATCAGCTCTGAGGGGTTCACTTTGTGCCATGAGGATGTTTCGGCCCGCAGCAGGTCGTCGAGCATGGTTTCCATGCGATCCGTAGATTGCTTGATGATGCTGATGAACTGGAGGATGTCGGAATCTTCAGGCAGGGGTTGCAGGTCGTTTGCCAGCATGTCGCTGGCGGTGACGACGAGCGATACCGGGTTGCGCAGGTTATGCGAAACCACACGCAGCATCTCGTCTTTGAAGCGGTGCAGGTCGCGCAGGGCGGTGACATCGTGCAGGAGCAGAACAAAGCCGCTGGTACTGTTGGCAGGGTTGATCCAGCGCGACATGGTGACAAGGAAATCCTGCAACGTTTTCTCCGAGCGGGCTTCAAATGACCAGTAATCGCCACTTGGCTTGCTGATGATGCGTTGAGCTGGGCGCAGTACCCGGTCAATCCTGGCAAAGTCGTGCAGCGTGCGCCCGATAATGGACTCACTGGAGGCGGCCTCTAACAACTGCACTGCTGTATCGTTGACGAGCAAAATAGTGCCACCTTCATCCAGCACAATGAGCGCATCGGGAATATTGCGCACGACGATTTCAAGCTGGCGCTGCTGCGACTGCATCTGGTGGAATAATTGCGCGTTGCGCAGCGCGACAGCAGCCTGGTTGGCGACGATAGTCGTGAGGCGCAGATGCCGCTCGTCAAAATGCTGGGGTTCGGGATGTACCAGCGTCAGCACCGCCAGCACCCGGTCATCATAAATGAAAGGGACGCACAGCGCAGAGCGTGCCGGTTGATGTTCATCCGGGAAGACATGCCAGCGTGAGTCGGTGCGGGTATCCTGCACAAGTGCACCCTTTTTACTGCGGATAACCCACCCGGCCAGACCTTCATCCAGCACAGCGCTCACCACGACGACTGACTGGTCAGGAGCAAGATCGCGCGCGAGGAAGATATGCTCCCAGTCCACACCGTGTTCATTGTGCAGGAACAGGCTGGCCTTGGTCGCGCCGACAGCCGTTGACATCAGGCGGATGACCTGCTGCATAACACTGTCGAGATCGAGCAAGGTTAGAAGCTGCGAAACTTCGCTCAAAAGTTTCAGGTCTTCAAAAGTGGGTTCCTGCGTGTTGAGGGCCGTCATACCTATCTCACTCAGGCTTAAACCTGATTATAGTGAACCATGATTCGACACATAAAACAAGTAAACTTTGTTGATTTCGTCGCGCGTTTAAAAATATTTCTTAACGATAGCTTAACGCTTGTCATTAATCAACCCCTGTTGTTAGGGGTTACGGATTTTTTAGAGCCAAAACCGCCTCTCGCTGCGAGAGGCGGTTGCAACTTCAGAGGTGAAAGAGTCTTAAAGCTGTGCTGGGTGACTGAGTAAACTAGCTAGGAGATCAACACAGGCCTGCACGTCGCGCAGGTCTACGGTTTCGCTCGTGGTGTGAACAAAGCGGCAGGGGATGGAAATGCAGCCGCTGGGCACACCCGCCTGGGTGATCTGGATAGCTGCTGCGTCGGTGGTGCCTCCAGCCAGCAGCTCCAACTGGTGCGGGATTGCGTCAGCTTCGGCGCGGGCGATCATCCAATCGCGGATAGCGGGCGGAACGACCAGACCGGGATCATGAATTTTGATGGCTGCGCCGCCGCCAAGTTTGACGGCCATTTTCCGATTCTTGATTTCGTCGCCTGTGCCGGTTACATCCAGCGCGATACCTACATCAGGGTTGATGCCATAGGCGGCGGTACGCGCCCCACGCAGGCCAACTTCTTCCTGGACAGTGAAGGCGAAATAAATCTCGTTGGGGGTTTGCCTGTTCAGCTTGCGCATGGCTTCAATCGCCACGACACAGCCGATGCGGTCATCCATGGACTTGGCGATGAGGCGGGAACCGCGCTCTTCCATATTGCGCCACAGCGCTGCCGGGCTGCCTTCTTCGACGGGGCTTGCACCGTTGCCGGTGCTGATATCCACATAAAAATTATCCACACTGTCCTGGGCGTGCCAGCTATCGTGCGCGCCGATCACGCCAATCGTGCCGTTTTCGAAGCGCACACGGTTGCCAAACAGGGTGGTCAGGTTCAACCCACCGATGTTGGAAAAGCGCAGGTAGCCGCTTTTCGGCTCAACATACGTTGCCATCAGGCCGATCTCGTCCATGTGGGCGGCGACCATGATCCTGGTGCCGCCGCTGCCCAACCGGCAGATCAGGTTGCCGAGCGGGTCGGTATGGATTTCGTCGGCCAAATCCTGCACTTCTTCTTGAATGAGGGCGCGCACTTCGTGTTCATAGCCCGATGGCCCCCAGGCCTCTACCAGTTTTTTGATCAGGTCTTTCACGGTTTACTCCTAGCGATTGGGTGTTCGCAGTCAGTGGATCAGATAAAGTTCAGTTTCATGTTTCGGGTTTGTCTGTTTGCAATAAAGCATGCCCGCGTTCCAGGGCCTGCTCTAATGTGTTGTGAAACTCGACCAGCCAATTGAGTGTTTTCGCCTGCACCTCGCCCACCATGCGAATCATGCTGGGCGCGTCCACCACCAGCAGCGCGATAATGTGCGGGTTGGTCTCTGTGATACGACGCAGCGCTTTGAGGTCCATCGGGAATTTGCTGGCTGCGCTCAGATCGTTGACCAGCACCACGCGCGTTTCGTCCGGCTGCAGCAGGCGCAGGCCATCCTGCTCGGCCTGCATGACTTCGGCCAGCGTGACCTGCCCGCTCCAGCGGTTCAGGAATAATCCGGGCGCGATGCGCGTGATGTCTACAGGCATGGCTCAGCGTCGCAGCAGGTCGGCTGTAAAGTCGTTGAGCGCCGCCTGAAGTAGCCGCAGGGTATGATCGTAATCATCGCGGTGCAGCAGCGCGGTCGGGCTGTGAATATAACGGCAGGGCACGGAAATCACTGCCGAGGGAATGCCTGTATTGGCCTGATGAATACGCCCAGCATCTGTCCCACCGCCCAGCGCGGTTTTGTGCT
>JBGSXK010000345.1:0-2243 GCA_041751455.1 Anaerolineae bacterium | reverse complement strand
CCCCTAACCCGCGCTGGCTGGCAGATGTAGCACAGGCACAGCATCTTGTCAGCGGGGCGGCGGAGATGCCTCCTAACTGGCAGTGGGTCGCCCGTACACCCTATCTGTTTCCCTTCAGCAATATGGTGCTGTGGGGTATGGGCATCGCGCTGGCGTTGGCGGGCTGGTCAGGCTGGCTCTGGTCGGGGTGGCGCTTGGTGCGCGGCAGGCCCGGCGCGCTGCGTAACATCCTCTTGTTTGTGTGGATACTCGTGTATTTCGGCTGGTTGGGGCGCAATTGGGTCAGCACCATGCGCTATTTCCTGCCGCTCTATCCTGTGCTGGCGCTGCTGGCAGCGTGGCTGCTGATAGAACTGGTCAGACGAGCACGTCCATACCCTCTGCGCCGGTCAATGGCCTGGGGCTTATTGGTGGGTGTGGTTGGCTTTACCTACCTATGGGCCATCATGTTTACCAATATTTATCGCCATCAGCTTACCCGTGTCCAAGCAAGTCATTGGGTTTGGGAAAATGTGTGCGGTGATTTTTGTATGGAGATCGAAGGTGCGCCACCGGGTGCACCCCTGGTCAATATTGCTGTGCCCAACGGCTTTGGCAACTCGTCTGATCATCCGCTGGTGTCGCAGGCTTCAGTCTTCTTTGCCGGGCAGGATTTTACTCAGATATTCACTGCTCCTGCTAGTGGGTTGATTCGCAATGTGCGTGTGCCGCACCTGGGCAATCTGGAGCAAAATACGGAAGAACAAACCGTGAAGGTCGCGTTGTTGGATGAATTTTCCAACGCGGTGATGGGCGAGGCTAATCTGACGGCTATCTTTGATCGTGAGAGTCATGTGCTGGGTGCTTCTTACGATCTGGAGCTGGACAGGCCAGTTCGTGTCGCGGCGGGGCAGCGCTTTTTCTTCCAATTCCAGGTACAGGATGGTACACCGCTGATTACAGCAGGTGAGGTCGTTTCGCATGAAGGTGCATGGGATGATGCCATTCCGTACACCGTGTGTACACTTCCGCATAATGTCTGGTTGGCACATCACCCACCGCCCGGCTTACTGGATGCTAACAACTGTAATGGGCGTAATGCCTGGAGCGGATTGATTAATGGTTATGAAATGCAGCTTGCCTGGGAAGATGAGCAGATCAAGCGTGATCGTATATTACAGGCACTGGACGACAGCGAGTATCTCACCATCAGCAGCAACCGCTTTTATGACGGTGTGAACCGTATCCCCATCCGCTGGCCAATGTCTAACACCTACTACAATGCGTTGTTCGCTGGTGAATTAGGTTATGAAATTGTAGAAATTTTTCAGGAGACATTTGAGCTTGGCCCTCTGAAAATTTCCGACCAGTATTTACCGATTTACGATGCACCGGAATGGTTAAACGAGTTTGAGGCCGAAGAAGCCTTTCATGTTTACGATCATCCGGTAGTGTTCATTTTCCGTAAAACAGCGGATTACAACTCCAAAGCTGTTCATGCTCTGCTTAACAGTGTGCCGATGCAGCGTGTGAGCATGGTGGGATACGAGTTTGTCGAAACCTGCCCGCCGATTTACCTCCAACAGGGTGGGGGTGGCTGTGACACGACGCTGCTGGATACAGCCACTATGTCGTCGCTGGAAGGTAATGTCGCGCCGACTCAGTTTATGCTGACCGACTCGCGCCGCGAAACTCAGTACGAATATGGCACATGGTCAGCCCGCTTCGACAGTGCCAGTCCATTGAATACACAGCCGCCGTTGACCATCGCAGTCTGGTGGGTAGCGATTATCACCTTTGGCTGGGTAGTCTGGCCGTTATTGTTTACGCTGCTGCCCAGGTTTGCAGATCGGGGTTATGCCTTTGCCAAGCTGGTGGGGGTGTTTCTGACAGGCTGGTTGGCCTGGTATGCGTCCAGTGTGGGTATTCCTCTATGGTCACAGACCGGAATCATGTTCATTATGGCCGCTCTGGGTCTGTTAAGTCTGCTGGTCGCTGTGCGCGGGCGCAGCCAGCTTGCGCTCTATATGCGCCAGCACTGGCGGCGCGTACTGGGTATTGAGGTCATTACCCTAGTGGCATTCCTCGGCTTTCTGGCCATACGCCTGACCAACCCTGACCTGTGGCATCCCAGCTTTGGTGGCGAAAAGCCTATGGACTTCGCCTATTTCAATGGCATCCTGCGCAGCACCACCTTCCCGCCGATTGATCCCTGGTATGCGGGTGGGTTCATGAATTACTACTATTTCGGTTTTGTGATCGTC
>JBGSXK010000344.1:0-4138 GCA_041751455.1 Anaerolineae bacterium | reverse complement strand
CCGAGGTGATTGAAAAGCCCCAATATATTATCCTGCGCAGCGCCTTTGAGATTCCGACCTCAGATCGCCAGAATATAAATCAGGCTGTACAGGAGATTATTGGGTCGGAAGTGGATATTGATTACGATGTTAATCGTGATCTGCTGTGCGGCGTAGAGATGAACATCCAGGAATATAAACTGGCGTGGACGTTGGATGAGTACCTGGTTTCGCTCGAAGACAGCCTTTTCGACACTCTCGGCGAGGCGGCGGAGAGCGCGCATGTCCGATAATCGCGGGCAGTTAGCGGATGCCCTTGATGGCACCTTCGAAATTTTTGATCGTGTATTGGAAAATCACAGAGCAGAACTGACCTTAGAACAAATTGGTGCGATTAAACAGATCGGTCATGGTATCGCTCTTGTAAGTGGGCTGCCCGGCGCGAAATCTGAGGAACTGCTGCGCTTTCCGGGAGATGTGATGGGTATGGCATTTAACCTGGATCAGGATGAGATAGGAGTCATCCTGCTAGGCACGGGGCAACACCTGAGTGCTGGAAATGAAGTCCAACGAACCGGACGTGTGTTGGATGTCGGCGTTGGTGAGGCACTTCTGGGGCGTGTTGTCGATCCGATTGGCCGCCCACTGGATGATCGAGGCCCGGTGCGCACCTCCACCCGGCTCCCACTTGAGCGCGAAGCACCGCCTATCATGCACCGTATGCCAGTCACTGTCCCACTGCAAACAGGGATTAAAGTCATTGATGCCACTATCCCCATAGGGCGAGGGCAGCGTGAACTGATCCTGGGTGACCGTCAGACAGGCAAAACCGCTATTGCTCTGGATGCCATTATCAACCAGAGAGATAAGGATGTCGTCTGCGTGTACTGCGCAGTTGGGCAGCGCAGCTCTGCTGTAGCAAAACTGATTGCGGATCTGCGCCATCATCAGGCGATGGAGTATTCAGTCCTCGTGGTCGCTGCGGGCGAAGAGCCACCGGGGCTGCAATTTATCGCGCCTTATGCCGCCACCACCATCGCCGAACATTTTATGGAACAGGGACGTGATGTGCTGATCGTCTATGATGATCTGACACGTCATGCCTGGGCATACCGTGAACTGTCACTTTTGCTGCGTCGTCCACCGGGGCGCGAGGCGTTTCCGGGTGACATCTTCTATATTCATTCGCGGTTGTTAGAGCGGGCTACCGCCCTCAAACCAGAATATGGTGGGGGCACACTCACAGCGCTGCCCATCGTTGAAACCGAAGCTCAGAATGTGTCCGGTTACATCCCCACCAACATTATCTCGATTACCGACGGCCAGATTTATCTTTCACCCGAACTTTTTCAGCGCGGGCTGCTGCCGGCTGTGGATGTGGGGAAATCGGTATCGCGCGTTGGTGGTTCAGCGCAATTAGAGGCTTATCGCGCTGTTTCCAGCGCTTTACGCCTCTCCTACTCGCAGTTTGAGGAACTGGAAACATTCGCCCGGTTTGGTATGCGGCTGGACAGAGAGACACGCAGAACCATCGAACACGGACGGCGGGTGCGTGCTATCCTCAAACAGCCGCAATACCAACCCATCCCGATTGCTGAACAGATCGCGGTACTGCTGGCCGTTACTGCCGAACAGTTGGATGCTGTGCCGCTTGAGCGCATCGAAGATGCGGAAGAGGCGATTCGCAGGGCGGTGATTGAAAAATTGCCTGAGGTCTGCCATCATATCGAAGCTGGTGAGAAACTCGAAGATGATGAACGGAAGGCGCTGCTTGATGTGACCAATGCGGCTTTGGAGACCTATCGAGAGGCACAGGATGCAGACGATTGAGTCGATCAAGCGCCAGATCAACAGCGTTGAAGACCTGTTATCGATTGTGGAAACCATGAAAATGATGGCTGCCATTAACATCCGGCACTATGAACGCAGTGTTGCGGCAATTGATAGCTATAACCGGACGGTTGAAACGGGTTTTCAAGTGCTTCTGCGTGAGCAGCCTAATGAAATCACACCGGAGAGAGCCGATCCTGACCCTGTTCCTGGTGTGGTCATGTTTGGCTCTGACCAGGGGATGTGCGGTCAGTTTAATGAGCAGATCGCTGCATTTTCGATGGAGGAACTGTCCCGGTTAGGGGTTCAAAGGAAACATTGGGTCATCCTCGCGCTGGGCGCCCGCCTCACGGCACACCTCCAGGCTGAAGAGCAGCCTGTGGATGATGCCTGGACTATTCCAGGGTCTGTCAAAGGGATAACGCCGCTGGTTCAGGATATTGTGCTGAAAATTGATGTGTGGCGCACCGAGCGCGGGGTGAGCCATATTCTTCTGTTCTATAATCGACCGCTGTCCGGGGCTACCTATCGCCCTCATATGCTTCAGTTGCTGCCTGTGGACTGGGAGCGTTTTCGGCATATGGCCCGTGAAGAATGGCCTTCGCGCAGTTTGCCCATGTTCACGATGGACTGGCAGCGGCTTTTGTCTGCACTGCTGCGCCAGTATCTTTTTGTTTCGATCTATCGTGCCTTTGCGGAGTCTTTAATGAGTGAAAATGCCAGTCGATTAGCGACCATGCAATCGGCAGAGCGCAACATTCAGGAACATCTCGAAGACCTCAATACCCTGTTCCACCAGCAGCGCCAGCATTCGATTACCGAGGAACTGCTTGACATCATCGCGGGCTTTGAGGCGCTGACAACGAATAAATAATGGACAGGAATCAGTCATTATAGATCACAACGACATGTTGAATGAGTGTGTCCAGTATCATGTGAGGCATGACAAAAAACGAGCCATAAAAGCCAAGAAGGCAACTGCAACTGGTTGGCATCTAACACAAGTCTGTTACAGTGCGGGGCAATCACACAATTTTAGATCAGTGAAGTGAAGATGCTATTGTATTGCCAATTAACACCCTGCCCGCCGCAGTTTGAAAAATCTCAGCTTAAGTCGAATTATCGTCCAGCATCTGATTACGCAGCGGCCCTAACAGCGTCATAAACTCTGTTGGGAAGATGAACTTGGTCGCCGCGTTGTTTCCCATCTCTCTAAGGGTATCAAGATACTCCAGGCTGATCGTTTTGCCATCAATACCTTTAGCAATCTCGAAAATGCGCTCCAGGCGCTGAGCATAAGCCTCGGCCTCCAGGATAACTGCCTGGCGTTTACCTTCCGCCTCCAGGATTTCGGCCTCACGCTGTCCCTCAGCCGTCAGAATCCGTGCCCGCTTGTCGCCCTCAGCCCCGATAATGGAGGCCTCGCGCTTACCGTCCGCCTCGGTCACAGCCGCCCGCCGCTGACGCTCCGCTGCCATCTGGCGGCTCATCGACTCTTGAATCTCACGAGGCGGGATAATCTCACGAATTTCAACCGCGCTCACTTTAATGCCCCAGCGATTTGTGACCTGATCCATCTTCTCTTGCAGCAGTTCGTTAAGCTGGTCACGTTTGGAAAGGACATCATCCAACTGCATGTCACCAACCAGGGCCCGCAACGTCGTCACCGCGATACCCCGTGATGCCCCCCGGAAATCCTCAACCTCCAAAACACTGTGCAGCGCGTTGACCACCTTCATATAAACGAGGAAGTCAATCGACAGGGGTGCGTTGTCCTTGGTGATACAGGTTTGCGGGTCGACATCGAAGAAGATTTCGCGCAGGTCTACCCGCACGCCAGTATCGACAAAGGGGATGAGCAGCACCAACCCAGGCCCTCGCGCACCCAACGCCCGTCCCAGGCGAAATACGATCAAACGTTCATATTCACGCACAATGCGAATGGAGAAAGTGGCAAGGCCAACCATTGCGATCAGGAACACGATTAAGCCGATAATTACCTCTAAACTCATCGTCAAATCCTTTCTAAGTTCGTTATTCAAACAGAGAACGTATCTTTAAAGTGACGCTATAAACCATCGCCCGGCACGGGATCTGCCTCAAACGGTTCAACAATCAGCATCAGGTTATCGAGGCCCACGATACGCACTTCGCGCCCGACCTTGACCTCTTCACCAGATTGTGTCCGGGCGAACCAGGGCTGGCCTTGAAACCATACCCGCCCCTCTGGACTGAGATCATGGCGCACCTGGGCGGTCTGCCCTATAAAGTGCTCATAGCCAGTCAGTACCGGGGATTTGCGGGTTGCCATCACCCGTCCGATCACCAG
>JBGSXK010000343.1:0-15962 GCA_041751455.1 Anaerolineae bacterium | reverse complement strand
ACTGTTGGACACGCCGCTGGATTGGGCTGCCTACTACGATCAGGCCGACGAGTATCTCATCCGTTATCCGGCGGACTGGTCGCTGGCCGACAGCGCCCCCGGCCAACCGACGAGCATTATTGGCAGCAGCGGTGAGAGGCTGCGGCTGGAAACCCGTGCGGGCAGCGTAGACGATGAAAGCGCGGCACAGACAATGGTAGAAACACTGCGCCCCGGCGCGACGATCCTCAATGTCGAGCCTGTCACACGCGGTACAGACGAAGGTTTTTCGGTGGCCTATAGCTATCAGACTGTAGACGGCGACCCGCAGAGTGGGCTGGCGGTGCTGCTCAATGGCGCGGACAACCAGCTCTACGTAGCCAATCTGCGCTTTCCGGCAGCAGAGGTAGACCTTAACAGCGAAGCTGGCCAGACAGATTATGGTGATCTGGCGCAGGTCATGAGCACTTTTGCCATCAGGCCCGGATTAATGGGTACTGCCGACGAGGCAGCCTCGGAACCTGAATAAGCATTAATCAGGTTGGTCTGTTAATGCATGTTAAGTTTGTTCATCAGGTGCTTTTCTGCCCAACCTTGCCCCGGCCCTCTTTAAGTTGGAGAGGGAAGACTGGCCACTGGTCAGCCGGGGTGAGGTAAGCTAGCTGGTAAATCTTCCATGACCGAACCCACATACGAAGAACGGCTGACAGGCGAGGCCGCCCTGTGGGGCGCAGATGCCGAGCGTAGCGCACAGGTGATACCCCCAGACTGGCGCTATCATCAGAATTTGCGCCACAACATCATCTATCACAGGCATGACATTAATGAATTCCTCGACCACATACAGCCCGGCATGACCACGCTGGAACTAGGTTGTGGCGCAGGCTGGCTGACCCTGGCAATGGCGCAGCGCGGCGCACAGGCGACAGGCATCGACATCAGTGAGCAGGCGCTTAATGTGGCGCGGCGTTACTATGAGTCCATAAGGGAAACCGTGCCCGGCAGTGTGGAATACCGGGTGGATGACCTCAACATGCTGGAACTGCCTGCTGCGGCCTATGATGTAATCGCCGTGAAGGGAACCCTCCATCACCTGCTGCGGGTGGACACAGTGATCGCGCAGATATACAAGGCACTCAGGCCGGGGGGCCTGTTATGGGTAGCGGACTCCGCTGGTGAGGAAGCATTATCTACGACGCTAGTCGCCAGCGGGCTGATGTTTGTACTACCCACGCATATCGGCTACCGTGAAAAAATCGGCGGGCTGCTGCGCTTTGGCCTGCGTGCGCCATCACGCATCAAGGCCAGCATTGAGGCCGAAGGTTTGTCACCCTTTGAGGGTGCAGGGCGTGATCACGATTGGATAAAACTTATTGGTGAGCGCTTTCATGTAGAACGCCGAGTGGATGCCCCGGCAGTGACCGGTTACATTACCCATCAGGTTAACCTGCCAGACGGAGCGGCGCTGCCACTGCTGCGGGCGCTGTGCAGCATTGACACCCTGCTGGTGCGTTTAAAGCTGCTGCGTAACACTGGTGTGATTCTGTATGCGCGCAAGCCCACTCATCACAGTGGGGCGAGCATAGGCACAATGTAGGTAAACAGCAGCAGCAGGCACACCAGCCCCAGCAGCAGCGGTGCTGCCACCACGATCCAACGCACCTCCACCGCCTGCTGTAACAGGAAGCGCCGCCATGCTTCCAGCGCCAGCGCAACCAGCAGCGCGATAGGGATGAGCGCGGGAAAAAGAAAGCGTCCAAAAGCCACCACATATATACTGTTGTAATACACTAATCCCGCGACCGCGCTGAAGATCGTCAGCCACAGGACAATCCAGATATTGCGCTGGGTGCTGTCAGAGAAAAAGCCGCCCGGTGTGTTCCGTCGCAGCACAAATAGTTCCAGCCCTGTCCCCAGCACAATAAACGCACTGATCACACCTGTCAGCAGCCGCATGGGTACGGACATCGGTAAAGTTGCCCAGCCAAACTGCCCCCAAAAGCTGTTGAAAATGCCACCTGCTGCCATACGCAGATAATCCTGCAGACCATGATTGCGGATGTAGTCTTCTGTGCGCGACTGGTCATACAGGCCACCGGGGTTCGACAGTTGATCATAACGGCGAGTCGCCAGAAAGTCGGGAAAGCCATAGGTGTCGATATTGCGCACCCAGAGGATCATGCCCAAGGCCAGTGCAGGCACCAGAAACACCATCCAGCGGTGTAGCAGCACAGTCACGCCCTGCGCACGCTCCTGTGTGTGCCAGCGCAGCAAAACTGCCACAGGGACGATAAGCGCCAGGAAGTAGGCGGTGCCTTTGGTGAGAAACCCCACACCCACCAGCACCCCCAATAACCACAGGGGAACTGCCGCGCCTTTAAGATAATAAATCGTGAGCAGCAGCGTGATGCCGACGATTAATTCCGCCAGCGGGTCATTACTCACCCCGGCCATCAGGGCAAGGTGCTGTGGCAGGAATGCGACAAACGCTGCTGTCCCCAGCGCGACCCAGGATTTCTGCGGCAGGGTAAGCCGTGCTACCCCATAGGCGCACAGGATAATACCCGCCCCCAGTATGACTGAAAGGAGCCGCAGGGCGACCAGACTGCCCTCGGTCAGACGGTACACTCCAGAGGCCAGGATATAGTAGAGCGGAGGCTGGTAATCTTCGTAGCGCACAGTGTGCAGCCTGTCCAGCAGCTCTGGCGCAAAGCGATTTTGCAAAAGCTGACTCAGGTATTCCAGGTCAAGGTCGTCTTCATCCAGTATCGGGCAGCAGCCCGCTTCAGCAATTTGCCGGATATGATTGTAATGTCCTGGTTCATCAGGAGCCTGCCAGGCAGGAGTATAAATAGCAAACAGAGCGGCAGTAATGAGGTAAAATAATGTAATACTGGCTAACAATATAACCTTCCGGCGTTTCATCCCAACACATCCTTACATTACAACACATTATGATTTGTCTGTAGCGTCCAGGATATAGTAGGATGGGGAACTCGCTTTATCCTAAAGAGGCATCTCCCGCAGGGTTATAGTTCTGTTAACTTTTTCCCATTCGATCCACTGCGAAATCCAGCGCGACAAAATAGGAATCGCCCACGCCGAGCAGTTTGTACTGCGGGTCGGGCTTAGCATCCGCGTTACCTTCCAGCGTACCTGCCAGGCCATGATGCGCCAGCACCCGAATCATACGCTCTGCGGCGGACCTGGGCATGATGCCCAACAGGCCGTGCCCGCTTTGCAGCAGCGTGTAAAGCGGTTGTTCACGGTTGAGGTCAGAAGCCAACTCACGCCACGGGCCAAAAGTGCTGAGATATGCCTGATGAATATCCAGCACCAATTCACTGAGATTGGCGGCCACGCCCTCGAAATGTACGGACAGTTTTGGCTCGTTGTGATGCAGCAGGATGGGATGCTCATCGGCGAAGAACAGTGTGCCGAATAAGCCCAGGTTCAGGCGGTGTTCCTGTGTGCTGACAGCGCGAATGACATAACCGCCAGGGCGCTCACGCAGGCCCTGCACCGCTTCGTCATAATGCGCGGTCTGGATAAAGAGTTGCAGCTCGTTGGGCACCCCGCCCAACTGCGCCAGCAGCAGCACCCCGACATCATGTTCGGATTTCAGATCATCCAGCAGCTTTTCACGTTCTGGCATATCAGTCCTTAGGGCAAAGTCCCTGATGTGAGTCAAAATAATGTATTCGGCACTCATTGTTTTCTTTGTATCGCGGAGGCTCAGCTTTTCTTCAGGAACCGCCCGATGAAGCCGGGTGCGGGGTGGCCGAGGACCTCCAGATCAGCGATCACCACTCCATTATCATAAACTGCCTGACGGAGATCAACCTGTACGCCGTCATTTTCAAATGTCAGCAGCGCCCACTGTGCTTTGCCCGGTGCATCCATTGACATGCCCACACTGCCCACATTTATCACGCGCCAGCGTCCCAGGTCACGATCCATCTGGACATGGATATGCCCGCCGATGCCCAGCCTGCCTTCACGATCCAGCAGCGCGTCGAGCGCTTCTTCTTCCGGGGTTTCCGGGCGCAGCAGGCCCTCATCATCACCCGGAATACCATGATACCCGATCACATAACCATAGCCCGGCGCATTCAGCCCGGTTTCGCGCCCCAGGATTTTTTTAAGGTTCTCGTAATCCTCGAAACTTAGCTGTGCCAATGTCCAGTTGAAATTGGTATCGCGCTGCGGCAGCCGTTCTGCCAGCGCCCGAAACGCCTCGTCATCTGCGGCGGGCTGCTCACGTGGGCGCGAACCCTCTACCAGATAACGATCTGTATTGCCGCCGATAATCTGACACTGATCTTTACCCAGCCCCTCCTGGAGCGCAAATACACGCCGGATACACTCTGCCGGGCGCGGGCCAAATGCCGCCAGATCGCCCAGAATCCAGACCTGATCTGCCCCACCCTGCGTATCCAGATCGGCCAGTGCCGCCTCGAAAGCAGTTAAATTGCCATGAATATCCGAAAATACCGCTAAACGCATCTTTCCTCCGGCTTTCAGCAGCCCGTATCAGGTATCAGCAAAAAGCTGTCACCCGACAGCTATTTCCCGATAGTACCATAGTTCCGGGGTGGAAAACACGAATCTTGAGCGAGTTGAGTTTCGTGCATTTTGCGGCTGTGCTATACTGGCGCATATGATCGAACAAGACTGGATTCAACAGGTGAAAGCGCGTGGGTTAGTGGGCGCGCTGCGGGTCACACTGGACGCGCTGGAGCCGCTTGGCCCTCTGGGGGCACAGTTAATGTGGGTGGCACAGCCGCTTTCTGGTTTGTTCGGCGCAGGGGAAACATTCGGTAAACTGGCTGAAGCGCTGGAAGAACCGGGTGGTATAGAACGGTTACGCCAATTACTGGATCACGAATCATAGCGGGGGGTTCGCTGTGGACAGCACAACCCAATTCCTGAGTTTAATGATTTTCATGCTGACGCTGGTGCTGTTTATGGTCAGCGCTGTCGTGCAGCGGCGGCGCAGGGATGCTTTTCCTGTGCGGGCCATACCTGCTTATGATGCGCTGCCGTTGATGGTGGGCGCAGCCATCGAGGCGGATCGCCCGACACACCTTTCGCTGGGTAGTGCGGGGCTGGGTGACAGCAGTACGCTGCTGGCGCTTGCCAGTGCAGAGCTGTTCTATCATGTGGGGCAGCGCGCCGCCATTGGAGCCACAGGGCCGATCATGACTATGAGTGACCCGACAGCCATACCTCTGGGTTATGATACGCTGCGCCGTGCCTATGGCGTGCGCGGGCGGCTCAACCGTTATCGCGCCAGTGATATCCGCTGGTATCCAGCCGGGGTGCGTTCTCTGACCTTTGCCGCCGCCCTGACCGTCACCATGGGGGTTGATGAGGTGGGCGCAAACGTACTGGTAGGCAGCTTTGGCCCGGAACTGGCACTGGTGGCCGATGCCGCTTATCGTCGTGACCAGACATTGATTGCTGCCAGCGACCAGCTTGAAGGTCAGGCAATTGCTTATGCGCTGGCCGACCAGCCCCTGATCGGCGAGGAAATTTTCGCTGCCGGGGCGTACCTCAGCACGGAGGCTGGCCAGCGCGCTGGTCTGGTGACACAGGATGTCCTGCGCTGGCTGCTGATCGTTACCCTGCTGGGCACCGCGCTGTTGACAGCGCTTGGAGGGCGTTAACCCATGTACGGACGTTTAACCCGTATCCCGGCGACAGTGATTGCCATCGGCGCAGGGCTGTTTACCCTCTTTGGCCTGCTGGCAGGTGATAATCTGGGCTTGTTCAGCACCCTGGCAGAGATTGGCCGCATCCGTGAGAGTACCGATTATCTGCTGCAACTGGTGGTGATTTCGGTGGCTGTGACCGTCGTGATTGGCATTTTGAATTTACTGTGGGTGCATCTGACACGCATTCGCTACCGTCGTGCGGGCTGGGGCTACAGTATCGTGCTGGTATTCAGTACGCTGACGGTGTTGATTTTAACTATTCTGGAACGTGCCAGTGTGCTCAACCAGAATCCCCCGTTAACAACTATTCTGCTGGAACAGGTGCAGGTGTCGATTGAATCCGCCCTGGCAGGTTTACTGCTGTTTGCATTGGTGTACGGTGCGGCGCGTGTACTGCGTCACCGGGTTTCGGCCTGGGGGCTGCTGTTTGTGCTGTCGCTGGTGATTGTGCTGGCAGGGGCGCTGCCGCTGGGGATTACCCTGCTGGCCGACCTGCGCGACCTGTGGCTGAGTGTGCCGGTCAGCGCCGGGGCGCGGGGCATTCTGATGGGCATCGCGCTGGCGACGGTGGTTGCCGGGGTGCGGGTGCTGGTCGGCCAGGATCGGAGTTATCGTGAATAGGAAAGTCCGATGAGTGATGATTTCGACAACGACGATCTCTCGTGGCTGCGAGATGATGACCCCGGCGACACCCCGCCGGAGGATGGCGACGAACAATTTGACTGGCAGGAGGCTGGCCAGCCTGACCAGCCGCATCGCCCACAGGAAGATCAACTCGGCTTCACCGGGGAACTTTCCTGGTTGCAGGACGACGATGGTGAACCCGGTGCAGAACGTGATGCTGACCGCCTGGGCATGACAGGCGAGCTGCCCTGGTTGCAGGACGACGATGGTGAACCCGGTGCAGAACGTGATGCTGACCGTCTGGGCATGACAGGCGAGCTGCCCTGGTTGCAAGGCGATGATGAGGCGAATGACAGCGAGGATGCTGATGCGCACGACTGGGGCACTGGCGAGTTTGCGATAATACCAGACGGCTTTGAAGAGACAGACGGCGACGAGGCCGACTCTCCGGCGGACGTGCAGCATGTGACCGCAGATCTTAATCTCCCGGATTGGCTGCGTTCCGGCGACCCGGACTGGATTAACGATCCGGCAGGTGAAGGTGAACCCGCTGCCCCCAGAGACCCGGTGGATTGGTCTCAATCGTCGGCAGGCAGCCTGAGCGATCTGCCCGCCGATGATGAGCCGGACTGGTTATTAAACGAGACTGCTGAAGATGATACGCCTGTCTCTAGCGAGAGTGGCCTACCACCCTGGTTGCAGGATGAACCCGCGACCAGTGACGACCCGCTGGACGATGTGCCCGACTGGTTGCTGGGGTTGGATGACGTGCAGACAGAGGCCACCCCTTATACCGTCGGGGGGAAGCTGTCTGAGGATTGGCTGGCCCAGGGTGAGGCGCTGCCAGAAACGAACGAAACCGAACTGACATTTGACGAATGGGCAGCACAGCAGGCCGCCGCCGCGCGCACACCGGAACTGGATGAGCTGCTGCCAGATTCCTTCTCAGATCTGGAAGATGCTGGCCCGGTTACCCCAGATGACATTGACACCGGGGCGCTGCCGGGCTGGTTCCTGGGTATGGAAGAGCTGGATACCAGTGACGCGCCGGATTGGTTTACAGAGACCGACCCCACCGCACCCAGTTCGCCCACCGAGCCAATGGCCGATACGGTCTACGATGACCCCGCCCCTACTCTCTCGCTGGACGACTTTCTCAGTACAGTGGAGGTCGATCATTTGCCAGAGGCCGAAGTGCTGGCCGATGATGAGGTTGACGAGGCCGCGCACCCGGCAGAAATGCCTGCCAGCCTGACCGACAGCTTTGGTGATGATTTCTTCACTTCGCTGGGCATCAGTGATGAGTCACAATCACCCGAAGCGGGTTTCGAGCTGGAACATGACGAAGAAGCAGAGCAGCCCGTACAGGAGTATGCCGACGACTTCTTCAGCTCACTGGTGGCAAGTGGACAGACTGACGACCTGCCCGAACCCTCCATGGCCGATTTTGGCGATGACTTCCTGAGTTCGATTGGCATGGAGGCAGGTGACGCGCTGCCGCCTGAAGCGGAGGCTGAGCCAGAATCTCCACAGCTTGCCCCCCTCCCGGATGCATTTTTTACTTCCCTGGGGGTCGAGGCACAGCCTGAAACTGAGTTTGAGCAGCCCACCGCCGATGACTTTGATCTGGACAGCCTGTTTGCGGCAGAAGCAGACAGCATCGAGCCAGTCGAGTTTGACCCTGCCCTGCCAGATGGCGAATTTCTGAGCGCGCTGGGGATTGAGAACAACGCAGAAGCCGAGCCTTATAACTGGTTTGCCGAGGCGGAACAGGGTATTACCGAAGAGGTGGATGATGCGGATTGGCTGGGTGAACTGGGCGAGCTGGAAGATTTGCCCGCTGCCGAAGCCGAGCCGCTGGACGACGATTTCTTTGCGGATTTAGGCGCGCCTGCGCCCGTGCGCCCCAGTGAAGCTGAATTCCAGGACCTGGATAGCCTGCTGGCCTCGCTGGATGAGGTCAACGAACAGAACGCTTTACCTTCCACCGGGGCACTTACTGGCAGTGAAGAGGTCGATTTTGATAACCTGTTTTCCGACCCGGCCTTTGCGGATATTGAACCCCGCATCGACCCGGAAACTGGCTTTGAACGCTCAGATTTACTTACAGAACTGGGCGCGACGGTAGGCACAGCCTCAGCCGCCGCTTATTTGCGTCAGCAGCGTGACAGGCCGCTGGACGAACTACCGGATCGCCTAAAGCGCCTGCGTGATCAGGCTGAGCAGATTGGCAGTGCGGCACAGCCGGAGAGTCAGACGCTGACGGATTTCCTGCCGGGTGTCACAGATGGGCTGGCGGCGGGCACGCTGGAAATTGACGCGGGCAGCCTTGCCAGTGGGATCACGATTACGCCTGACCAGCAGCGGCGTATCGACATCCTGAGAACACTGACCGCCAGCGACCAGGCCACTCCACGCGCGGCGCGTTCGGCCATCGACCTGACTTACGACTCCGGCTTTCTGGATGACGATGAAGCTTTCCCCGGTCTGGGGGCTGAAGAAGCTCCGGCAGAGGAAGCTGACCTGCCCGTGCCGCTGGTGCAGCGCCCTCGCCGCATCAAGCTTAACCGCCTGTTGATTACGCTGCTGGTGGGTGCGGCGGTGATCGCACCGTTTTTCCTGCGCCCGCTGCGTATTGGCGGCCCACCCCCGGTCAGTTTTGGCGCAGACAGCCGCCAACAGGATGCATTTAATATCCTGGGCACCCTTCGTCCCGGTGATTTTGTGCTGGTAGGCGCGGAGTATGGCCCCACTGCTGCCGGAGAACTGGACAGCCTGCTGCAAGTGACTTTGCAGCATATCCTGCTCCAGCGGGCGATCCCGGTCATCGTCAGTGGCAACCCGGTGGCCCTGCTGCGGGCAGATAATCTGTTGGCAGAGCTGGCGGAGGATCAAACTTTCCTGCTGCGTCTGGGGCGTACCGCTCCGCTGGAAGCGAACACCGATTACAGCATCGTGCGTTACCTGCCCGGTGGCAGTGTCGGCCTGCGCTCATTGGGCACGGGGCAGTTGACGGCGCTGCTGGCGAATGATATTCACGGTCAGGCTACAGGCCTGAACACACTTTCTGGCCTGGATGGCTTCGCGGCGGTGGTCATTGTCGCGGAGCGTCCAACAGATTTGCGCAACTGGGCGGAGCAGGTCGCCCCACTCACAGGCAGCCCGATTATCGCCGCAACCACATTTGCCGCCTCGCCGCTGGCCGAGCCGTATTTAGGTGCAGTGCTGGACGGCCTGCTGGTGGGTTATCCCGATGCGCTGGCTTATGATGCCCTGCTGCTGGCTGGGGCGCAGGCGGTCCCGCCCGGAGAGATCGACCCACAGCAACCGCCTGTGGACGCAACCGACTCGCTTCAGGCCACAGCCACGATCACTCCCACCACGACTCCCACGCAGGTATTGCCTACCGTCACATCCACGCCGCTTGCCAATGGGGTCATCACTGCGACTTCAACCATCAATCTGCGTGAAGGGCCTAGCGCGGGTTCACCCGTGGTCGGATCACTGCAACCGGGTGATCTGGTACAGGTGATCGGCCAGGATGACAGTGGTGCATGGGTCAATGTGCGCCTGCCGAGTGGCGGTATCGAAGGCTGGGTTTCATCCAATCTGATCGTGGTGCGTGGGGCGGGTGATGCTCCTGCCAACACGCCCCTGCCGCTGCCGACGAATACGACCATACCCGCGCCTACCAGCACCCCACTCCCCACTCAAACGGCTGTGGTGCAGCCAAGCGCAACATTGCCGCCGACGAATACCACCACACCCGTGGCCACCAGCTCCCCCACTCAGAGTCCCACACCGATTCCGACGGTGATTACCGCACGTGTCACCGGGACGGATCGTATTAATGTGCGCTCCGGGCCAGGCACCAGCTTTGCCCCGGTGGGCACGGCTGGCCCCGGTGAAGAGTTTACCGTGATCGGGCGCAACAGTGCGGGTGACTGGATTCGCGTAGAGTTCCCCGACGTGGAAGAAGCCTGGATTGCCGCCTTCCTGCTGAACATCAGCGCCGAGCAGGTGCCGGAAACCAGTTCGACAAGCGGCGGTGTCCAGTTGGTCAGGGGTGGGGGCATCGCCTTTGCGCCTTACCGGGTACAGGCACAGGCCACTGAAGAAGCTACGGCTGAAGTAAGCGAAGACCCGGCAGCAGCCCCGCAGCCACAGGTCGGCAGCCCTGTCCTGCGCACGCTGCCCTATGCCGAAGAACGCTGGTACAGCATGACCCTGGGGCTGGTGGTTATCATTATCATCATCGTGTTTGGTGCGCTGGTCAATATCCTGCGCGCGCTGCGGCGAAGGAGAAACTAAAGGTGGAGCAGATTGGCCTTTGGGCGGGGTTCGTCCTCACGTTGATGGTGTTCAGCTATCTGCTGGGCGATAATGTGCTCTATCGCCTCGCCGTGTATATTCTGGTGGGGCTGGCGGCGGGCTATGTCGTGATTGTCGCCTGGGAGACTGTGCTGTCCCCGTGGCTCAATGGCAGTGTCCTCGCGCCCGGCGCAGGTGTGGGCGAGATCGCCTTCGGCGCGCTGCCATTTGCCATTGGCGCGCTGCTGCTGCTGAAAGCCTCGCCACGCTTCGGCAGGCCGGGGCAATTAGCGCTGGCATTTATCGTAGGTGTGGGCACTGCTGTGGCTTTGGTAGGCGCGATCAGCGGGACGCTGCTGCCGCTGACACTGGCCACCAGCAGCGGTGTCGCCCTCAACCCGCTCAATAGCTGGCTGGTAGTGACCGGTGTGATTTGTACGCTGGTCTATTTCCACTATCTGGGGCGGCGGATGCCCGATGGTACAGTGCGGCGCAGCCGCCCCATACAGACACTGGCGCTGGTGGGGCAGGGTATCATCGTCGTCACCCTGGGCGCGCTCTATGCAGCGGCCATCCTCACCAGCCTGACGATTTTTAGTGAACGTGTGAGTTATCTTCTGGCGCAGATTGGCGGAGTTTAGGTGATGGCGGAAAACCGTAACGGTGCAATCCTGGCGGCCGATTTTGGCAGTGTACATACGCGGCTGGTGCTGCTGGATACTGTGGATGGCAGTTACCGTCTGGTGGCACGCGCGGCGGGGCGCAGCACTGCTGACTTCCCGTTTAACGACATCAGCACTGGCCTGACGCGTGTCATCGAGGAATTGAGCAGCATCACCGGGCGGACACTGATGGATGGCGGCCAGCAGATCATTACGCCAGAACGCACAGACCGCGCCGGGGTGGATTATTTTGTGGCGACAGCCAGCACTGGCCGTCCCCTGCGCACAGTGGTTGTCGGGCTGGTGCCGGAAATCAGCCTTGCCAGCGGCATTCGCGCCGCCGCGGGTTCGTATGTGGAGATTGCGGAAACGCTTAGCCTTAATGACACACGCAGCGAGGAAGAACAGGTTAACGCGGTCATCCAGGCTGTGCCGGACATGGTGCTGATTACAGGAGGCACCGACGGGGGCGCACAGGAACCGCTGCTGGTGCTGGCCGGGCGCATTCAACTGGCGCTGCAACTGCTCGACCCAGCGCGCCGCCCGGTGATCCTTTATGCAGGCAACACTCAGGCCGCTCCAGCAGTGCAGCGGATGTTTCGCGACCTGACAGCGGTCTTTGTGGCAGGTAATGTACGCCCGGCGCTGGACGAGGAGGCGCTGGAAGGCGCACAGCTCCAGCTAGGGCGGGCATTTGATAAATTTAAAGAAAACCGTGGTATGGGCTTCGACACTGTGGGGGCGATGAGTGCCGTCGGTGTGCTGCCCACCGCACAGAGTTATAATTTACTCATAGAATACCTGGGCAAAGCACAGGATGTGGATGTCCTGGTAGTCGATGTCGGCAGCGCGGTGAGTACCCTGTCGGCCAGCCTCAACCGTCAGGCAAACACGATCATTCGCACCGATATCGGGCTTGGGCACAGCGCCCATGCCCTGCTGGATACGGTGGGGATTGAGACCATACAGCATTGGCTGCCCTTCAATACATCTTACGACGAAATCACCGCTTATACGCGCAACAAGACGCTGCGCCCGGCCACCATCCCGCAAAACCTGCGCGATCTCTACCTGGAACATGCGCTGCTGCGGGCGGGTATTCAGGCGCTGGTGCAGGCCGCACGCCCGGCCTGGCGTAAAGCCAACCCGTTCCTCACTACAGCGCTGCCCACCTTCGACCCACTGATTGGTGCGGGTGCAGGGCTGGCCGGCACAGGTAATCCCGGTTACAGTGCGCTGCTGCTGCTGGATGCCCTGCAACCCGAAGGCACGGCCACGCTCAGAGCCGATGCCAACGCGCTGCTGCCTGCGTTGGGTGCGCTGGCTTATATCAAGCCGGAGGCGGTGGTGCAGGCGCTCGAATATGGCGGGTTGGAAGAGCTGGGCACCAGCATCAGCTTATCCGGGCAGCCCCGGCATGACCGCGCGGCCATGCGCATCCGTATCAGAAACGCCAGCGGCCAGCTTGTCGAACACCAACTGGCAGGCGGCCATCTGTGGGTGTATCCGCTGCCGCCGGGTCAGGAAGTCGAAGTGGATGTGCGGGCGTTGGGACGCGGTGTCAGCCTCAATGGTAAAGCGCGGCTGCGGCTGAAAGTCAGTGGAGGCAGTGTCGGGTTAATTTTTGATGCGCGTGGCAGGCCGCTGCCGCTGGCACAGGATGTACGTGGGCGGGCAACACAGATGCCGGACTGGCTGGCGGAAGTCAGTGGTGGCGAAGTGATGCCGATTGACGAGCGCTGGCTAGCGCCGCTGGCTGAGGCAGATACACCTCTCACTGCCGCTGAATCACCCACCCCGGCTGGTAAACCCGACCGCCGCTGGCGTGGACGGCGCGGCCAAGCGGCCACCAGATCGCTTACGCCCGAAGAGCAAGAACAACTGGATGAAGAGGAAGACCTGCAAAATGCCTTACGTTGACCAGCGACACACCCTGGCCTGGACCACTGTTCGTCGTGAGCGATTGCTGCCCGATCATACTTATGGCGAAGTCAACGCGCGCGCCGGGCAGCATGTCAACCTGCGCGAGATCGTGGCGCGGGGAAGTGTGCCCGCGCGTTATGTCTTTCTGGAAGCGGCACGCCAACTGCGCCTGAGCAAACCCGAAGACCTTAATGATTTGCTGCTGGTCGAGGCAGGTGATAGAGTGCAGGCTGGGCAGGCCCTGGCTGGCAAAAACCCGGAACGCGGCAGGCGTGTCCTGTCCCCGGTGGAAGGGGTTATTGTCTATACAGGTGAGGGGCGCATCATCGTGCAGGCCACCCCGGAGCGTGTGGAAGTCGAGGCAGGTCTGGTAGGGCAGGTGGTGGAAGTGCGCCCTGAGCGCGGTGTGATGATTGAAGCCTTCGGCGCGCTGATTCAGGGGGTATGGGGCAATAATCGACGGATGATCGGCCCACTGCGTTTAGAGCCAGAGGAAGATGGCCTGGAAGGGATTTTTGACGATTTAATAGACAGGCAGTATAGTGGGGCGGTCGTGGTGACGCGCCGGTCGTTGAAAGCTACCGGGTTAATGATGATCGAGAACCAGGGTATTGGCGGCGTGATCGCCCCCAGCATGGACGCGGGGTTGTATGAGCAGGCTATCAATCACCCGGCGGCGATCATTCTCACGCAGGGATTTGGCGATTTGCGCATGAGTACCCAGGTATTAAATATACTGGAGGGGCTGGTCGGGCGGCAGACGACCCTGGACGCATTTTTGCCCGATCGCTGGGATACCCGGCGGCCAGAGGTGTTTATCAACCTGCCCGCCAAAGCCGGAGAACGCCCGCCAGAGCCGCGCACGGCACAGATGCTGCGTGAGGGGATGACGGTGCGTATCACACGCGCACCGCATATGGGGTCTGTCGGGCAGATTATGGATTTGCCAAAAACACCCCAGTTGTTAGACAATGGACTACGAACACTCTGCGCACAGGTCAGCCTGGCAACAGGCGAGACACCCCTGGTGCCGCTGGCAAATTTGGAAGTCTTTGGCCGATAATATTCGGGGCAGGCCATCGCCCACACACGAGGAGGAATCAGCTTATGAGTAATCGGTCAGATTTTGATTTCGATGATGACGATTTCAACTTTGACGATGACAACGACAATAATGATTTTCGCTTTGATGACGACGATGATGTCGATTTTGAAAGCGGATTGGGCGATGATTTCGGCGATGATGACCTTACCTTCGACGAAGAAGAGGCAGACAGCCGCGGCCCCAGCCGCACGTTTGTGATTATCGCTGCCGTCCTTATTCTGATGTTTGTCGTGGCGCTGGTCGCTTTGTTTTTGCTGTCGGGCATGGGGCGCGGCCTAACACCATTCGAAATTACCAGCACGGCGATTGCGCAGATTAACGAGACTGTCCTGGCCCAGGGGCTTGAAACCGAAACCCAGCAGGCTTTTGATCGCATGACGGAAACGCAGGTAGCGGCTGATCTGACTGCTACTGCCAACGCGCCCACAGCTACCCCCACCAACACGCTAACCCCTTCGCCCACGGAAACGCCACCACCCGACCTGACGGACGCGGCGGCCACCGCGATTGCGGAGCAGTTACTATTTGATCTGACGGCGACCGCACTGTCGGACGAGGCAACACGTCAGGCCTTGCCGGGTGTTTCGCCTCCGGTCACGCAGGACACCAACGGCCTCAACGCAGTTGCCCTCACGGCAACCGCGCTGGCACAGGTCCTGCTGCCCACCACCGCGCCTGATGATGGGCAGGGCGGCGGTGTCGTCGCTACGCCCACGCGGGAAGGCGGCTTTGGCCCCATCCCCACCGCGCTGCCGGATACCGGCCTGTTCGATGATCTGGCGGCGGGCGGCAGTGGCAGCATGGGTGTGCTGCTGCTGGCCATCGCCGGGCTGGCGGGCGTGATCTTCGGCGCGCGCCGGCTGCGCACGGTCAATAGATAACAGGATGTCAACCGCAGGGGCATGGTGATACCATGCCCTTTTTATATTTTATAGTTGCTGCACCCCTGGTTTTCAGCTATACGTAAACAAACAGGGGTGCGTGCTGCACCCCTGTTTTACTTCCTGAAAGCAAATTGCTGAAGCTGATCGCTACTGCATCACCCCGTTAAGCGCCACACACGCCGGGCACTGATTGCCGGGGCGGATGATAGCGTAACCGGCCTGCGGGTCTGCGCCGTATTCGGTCGCATTTACGTTCCACACGATCATCATACGCACACGCCCACCCTGGCGCGAAAGCTGTGCGGCCTCTGCCAGCCATTGTGCCTGCTGGGCCACAGTGGTGTTCTGTGCCCAATCAAAGGCGGCGGGCAGCGGTGGATAACCCTCTGGCGTAAGATAACCGAGTTCGGTGAAGCACAGCGGCCTGTTGGGGAACACGCTGCTGTAGACATTCAGCATGGATGGATAGTAACGGGTATAGTGGCTGCCGTTGCCACGCGGATCACCCGTGGTGGCGCTGGGCGGCAGGATGCCTTCATTATAGTGAATGCCCACGCAGTCCAGGAAATTGGCCGCGCCGTTGGCCGCCATACCCTGAATGAAGGGTTGATCGTCACAGCCGGTACCGGTACACGCGCCGCCGAAGAAGCCCGTTGGGGCGGGCGCGCCGCTGATGACCAGCACATTCGGGTTGGCGGCTTTGATGGCCTGATACGCTGCGCTCAACATCTGCGTATAGGAGGCCGGGCTGATAAGG
>JBGSXK010000342.1:0-4125 GCA_041751455.1 Anaerolineae bacterium | reverse complement strand
GGCGACAGCCTGCCCGGTCAGCAGCGGCGGAAACACAAAAACGAATAACGATAGCCCCCAGATCACGGTCATGCTCAGGGTGACCAGCGTCAGGCCAATAGCGCGCTGCCGCTCGATAGGGTTGGCGTAATTCAGCCGTATCTGGTTGATCCAGCGCCCATAGACGTTATTCATGGTGTTCCTCTTCCAGTGGTTCCTCGGCTTCGCGCAGTACCCCCAGCCGGATAGCTGCCTGCTGTGCCCCCAGCGTTTCGCTCAGTTCCGTCAGTGTGATGCGCAGCAAATCATCCACATTGGTCACTTCCTGATAGCGCGACACGATATCGTTCAACTGCTGTTCCTGGATAGTGGCCGCCTGCGATTCTTCAAACAGGCGGGCGTTTTCAAGGCTGATGGCAAGCCGCTCAGCCACCGCTTCCATCATCTCGACAATTTCTTTCTGGGTGGCTTCCTCGCCGGGTTCAATCTCAATCGCGCCAATCACCTCGCCACGCAGAGTCACCGGTACGGCCACACTGTCAGCGTGCCCATTGCCGGACTGCATCACCGTCCGGCGATAATAACTGGCCTGCGCCAGCCCATCCGTCCAGGCAGTATCGGCCTGAAAACGCCCCCCCTGCAAAGTTACGCCCAGTGTGGTCTGCGGCTGGCTGATATATTCTGCCCAGCCCGCCTTGGTCAACTGCTGGTTCAGGCGGCGGATCTCGCGCAGGTTGGCTTCAGACTCCAGAAAGAGCCGCTGCTGTTCCTTCACAGCGCGCCCCTGTTCCTCGAACAAACGGGCATTACTGATGGCGGTCGCCAGCAGGTTCGCCATCGTTTGCAGTGCCTGAATGTCTTCGAGCTGGAAGGCGCGGCGCTGGGTACTTTGTACGTCCAGCACCCCCGTGACAGTGCTGCCCTCAATAATGGGGATACCCAGTTCGGAGCGGGTATTGGGCAGCAGCTCATTGCGGCGATGCACTTCGGAGGTGTCGGTATCGACGGCCAGCACCGCAATCGCGTCATGGGCGGCCCGCCCGACCACACTGTTCGACCCCACGGCCAACCGGTGACGCCGTGCCAGCAGTTCTTTACCGGCCTCGCCGGTGCTGGCGGTCAGCACGGCATAATCGTGCTGTTCGTCTACAAGAAAGATCTGCACATGATAATAGCCCAGCCGTTCCTGAATCAGCTCTACCGAGCGCCCGAACAACTCCTGTGTGTCCAGCAGCGTGGTCATCACCTGGCCTGCATCAGCAGTGGCACGCAGCAGCAGGGCACTGCGGCGCGAGGTTTCCATAGAGCGCTGTGCTGCAAACAGGAAATAACGGGTCGTGAAGCTGACGACAATCAGCGTAAGCACCACCAGCAGCGCGTTAGTAAATTCTGGGGTGGGGCCGCTTTCGGTGATGATCGCTGTACCGGTCATGCCACTGCCCAACGCGGCTTTGCCGAAAATCAGAACATTCACAAGGACATAAATGGCCACAGGAGCGAGGACCGAGGCCGAAACTAACGCCAGCGTGGCCATCAACGGGAACACCAGCACCGGAACCACCATCACTGACAGTGTGAGCAGCCCGATCAGAATTAACCCGGCCAGCGTAATGTAACGCTGCTGCGCCAGCCAGAAGATCACTGCGCTGATACCCGCGACTATGATTGTAATTAATGTTCCCGGACGCAAACCAAGCTCTGAAACCATCTGCGCGATTACGCCCAATACCCCGGCCACCATAGTCACTGAGGCCAGGATCTGAATATAACTCAGGCGCAGGCGTGTCAGGATGTCTTCTTCCAGGGCTGGAGCGAACATTAGCCGCAGGAATGTCCTCATGCCTCACCTCCGTTCCCGTTCGTGCCGTGTGTAGAGGGGGGATTGCCTAAACGGATGGCAACCCGATGGGCCTTCAGCGTCCGTTGCAGGCTGCGCGCCGCTTCGTTCAGTGTGGTTTCTACGTTGTTGCTGGCTTGCAGCTTGGCGCTGATCTCGTTAATCAGGGCTTCGCGCTGGGCACTGCGCTGGCTCTCTTCATAGAGGCGGGCAGTCTCTACCGCCAGCCCAAAGCGCTCACTGATCTCCTGCACCATTTCCAGGTCTTCGGCAGATAGATTGCCCTCTTCATCCAGCTCAAATTCCATCGCGCCGATGGCCTGCCCGCGCACCCGCAGTGGCACCGCCACCACCTGCCGCTGATCTTCACCCTGCTGCACGATGTCGTTGGTGCGCATCGCAGCCTGCTGGTGTGAGGTCCAGTCTCCCAGTGCTTCAGTCGTGTCTTCACGGAAATCAATACTCAGCCCTGGTGCTGGTTTTCCCTGCAAAAATTCTGTCCAGGCATGCCCGGTCAGCCGCATATTCAACCGTTCCACCTCTCGCAATGCGCCCTGACGCTGCTCTGCCAGGCGACGGTTTTCTTCGATATTATGCTGCGCCTGCTCAAAGAGCCGGGCGTTATCGATGGCAATGGCGATATGATCGGCCAGGGTCTGATAAATGGGTATATCCCTTTCCGGGAAGGCGGAAGGCCGTTTGCTCTGCAAGTCCAGCGCGCCAATGACCCGATCACCACTCACGAGCGGGAAAGCCGCCTCGACCAGGGTTTCTGGCAGATGTTCGTTGCGGCGATGCACGGTATCCAGCCCGCGGGCACGGGCGATCACAGGATGCCGCTGCCCTGTCACCTCACCGATCACACTGCGACTGCCTACACCCAGGCTGTGCTGGCGTTCCAGCAAACGCTGGCCCACTTCCCCGGTGCTGGCAACCAGCCGTGCTGTCTGCCCGCTTTCTTCGATCAGGAAAATCTGCGCATGATAAACATCGACATAATTGGAAGTGATCTGTTCCATGGTGTTCTCGAACACCTCTTGCAGCGCATTACGACTGGAAATACGCTGTGTAATCTGGGCGGTGATCTCCGCCAGCTTCAGGCGCTCGGCCAGTGCCTCATTCACGCCTTCCTCGCGGCTGATCCGGCTAAAGCGCAGGAACAGATACACCACGCCGCTAAAGAGCGCCACCAGGCACAGCAGAATATAGAGGTCGGAAGTGACATTCGTGCTGGGGGCGGGCGGCGGTATAGAGCCGCGCATACTATAGCCTGCGATAATCACTCCCAGCGCCAGCACGATCCCCAGTACCAGCCCGGAGCGTTGTAAGAGCAGCCCGCCCAGCATGATCTGCATGACAATGATGATGCCTGTAGTAACACTATAAAGCCCGGTGGAAGCCCCCAGCAGGCCAAAGCTGGCTGCCCATCCCAGGATGACCAGCATCGCGCCCACCCGCAGGCGACCAAAGCGAGTCAGCAGCAGGCTGGCCGTACACAGGCTGTAAAATGTGATGAGCGTCACTGCGAACAGGTTGTTTGTTCCGGCCATCTCGACATAATTCTGCCCGCTGGTGTTGCGCACCGTCAGCACAATGCCTGTGGTCAGCAGCAGCAAAAAGCTGGAAATCCCATAAACCATACGCGCCTGGTCTTTATCGACCAGGGTGGAGTAAGGCTCTGTACTGTAAATGCCATTAAAAAGCTGTAGCAAATATTTCATGGCTTAGCGATCCTCTCCACCGTCGGGAGTCGTCGTGCCCAGGCGGATACGTGCCCGGCGCGCGCCCAACGCTCGCCCCAGCTCGTGCATGGTGACATTGAGCATGCCATCAATATCAACCTGCTGTTGTAACCGGGCGGAAATATCGTTCACCAGCGCCTCGTTTTTAGCGGTACGCTGGCTGTGGGTATAGATGCGCGCGTTCTCAATGCTGGTCGCCAATTGACGCGCCATTTGCTGGAGGATGAACAGGTCAGTATCAGTGTACATAAAAGGTTGGCTGTGCCCCAGAGCGATCACCCCCAACCGCTGCTGGGCAGTTTCTATGGGCAGCACCAGCGCGGAGCGTATCTCCGGCAGCGCGGCATAAACTGCTTCAGGTTCGGCGGCTTCCTGAGCATCATTTACGGTCACACTCTCACCGCCTTCCCAGACCCGGCCAATGACCGAGCGTTCCCCGTCCATCAGTGCCCCATTGCTGAGCGTAATGTAGCTCTGGCCGTGGGCATGACCTGCCGCCACGCGCAGGCGGCCATCATACTCATCGCCCAGCGCAATCACCAGCCGCTCACTGGTGATGACCTGAAT
>JBGSXK010000341.1:0-7167 GCA_041751455.1 Anaerolineae bacterium | reverse complement strand
AGTGTTGTCGCGGTTGAGCAGCAGGCCGCGCGGGTTCGCCCCGACATTAATATTGGCGCGCCCCAGCCCATTGTTGAGATCCACCACCGAGACATTATTGCTGCCCGCGTTGGCAATATACAGCCAGTTGCGAAAACGATCCAGCGCAAGGGCAAATGGCATGTTTACCGGGCGGTCTGCCGTATCCAGTGTTACCCGGCCACGTGGCAGCAGACGCAGATCACGCATTTCCAGCATATTGACGACAGGAAATACAGTGGTATCAAAGGTCAGGTAAGGATTCTGGCTGTTGCTGCGCGTCTGAGGCAGGTAGGCCACCCCACGTGTAATATCGATTTCGATGGCCTGTAACGCGGTAGTGTCGATCCCTGTACCCACCACATCAATCACCCGTGCCTGGGGCAGATAAATGAGGCTGACATCCCCACTCCAGAAATGTGTGACATACAGGAAATCACCCCATATCGCCATCCCCGCCGGATGCGCTGGCACAGGAATACGGGTGGATACTGTCCTGCTGAGTAAATCCACTACCACCACTTCATCGCTGCCCATCAGCGAGACATATGCCAGGTTGTTGCTGTCCGTAACGACCGCATAAGGCAGCGCGCCTCCCAGCGGAATCACAGCCAGCTCCGTCCTCTCGGTCAGGCCAACTACACTCAATGTGCCGTCCGCCCGGTTTGTGACCAGTGCGCGACTGTTATCCGGCGTGACTGCAACTGAGCGCGGGTCGCGTCCCACGGAAATTTCTGCCTCGTTACGGGCGACATTAGGGGCAATGACGTTCACCACCGTGATTGAATCGCTGAGCATATTGGCGGCGACCAGCCGCGTGCCATCGTTGTACAGCGCCAGCGAGCCGCTGGTATAGGCACGATTAAAGCGAGCGTCCGGCAGGGCATAGAGCGGCAGGGGAGTTGGCTCTGCCACCTGCGCCCCGATCACAGGCACAGCCCATAAACTGAAAGTCAGCCATAACCCGCCGCTTGCCAGTAGAAACAGCAGGAGGACAAACGAATTTTTATTTTTTGCCCTGCGCTTAAATTGGCTCACTCGCTGCTGTCCTTATCCCTGGATTGGCTGACGGTTTTTGGGTATAGCCCCTATTGTAATGTCAGTAGTCGGTCGTGGAAAATGGTGTAAGTCCGGCTGCGCACCTGTAGCTGCCCCTGATCATCCCGGCCTGTTGCCAGGAAGCTGATCGTAATCGGGTCTGAGATGGCCGCGCCTGTCGAGCGTGAATCGAGTTCGATCACGGGCTGCGCCTGGCTCAGATTGGTGGGGCTGTAGGGGTAATTGAAACTGCGTCCGCTCACATTGAGCGGCCCGGAATGAACGATATAACTCGGAATGGTCACGGTGTGATGCACCTGAATATCACTCCAGCTTTCCGGCAGCGTGAAATTGAAGTTATAAGGCAGCCCTGGTGGAATGAGAATATCCTGGAGGGTATCGTTCCAGGTGAGCAGTTCGCCATTGGGGGGCAGCACATACAGACCGAAAGACCCTGCTTCTGCACCCAGCATACCCCCCTCCGGGTAGGGTGGCAGCACCACCCCGGCAGAGGTCTGCCCTTCATGCCGGACACGGACTGTCACCCGCCACAGCCCGATTTTATCCACCACGAAATCATGCGCCGGGTCGTAAAAATACCCTACCGCATTGGCGGTGCCCTCATAGGTGCGAGTGACTCCTGTCGGGTCGGTCACTTCTACGCTGACCACCGACGGC
Organism: Anaerolineae bacterium; assembly: GCA_041751455.1. Taxonomy (GTDB): domain Bacteria; phylum Chloroflexota; class Anaerolineae; order Aggregatilineales; family Phototrophicaceae; genus JAIOHN01. The sequence goes on along the minus strand of JBGSXK010000341.1, from coordinate 5,433 downwards.
AGAGTCGGCGCGACATGACCGGAAAGCGCGACCGTATCGCCCAGTGACAAGGTCTGGCCTGGGCGTATGCCGGTAGGGTGAAAGAACGTGTACACAGGCTGACCGCCAATCACCATCAGCGGGCCGCCATCCGCCCCACCTGCTTCGCCCGCATAAGGTGGATAGACCCGCGCGCTGAGCGGTTCATTCTGCGTATTGATGACGATCCCTGCTGCGCCATAAATCGCCGCAGCCTCTATGCCCGCTTCCGCATTGCGCACTACCGCGCCGCCAAAGAGAAACGTATAATCACCAGTGACTTCCCCGCCCATGCCCGCGCCAATCTGCTCGTTGAGGGGATCGTCAGCATCCCAGTAAAGCTGAAGGCCGCCGTCCCTGCCCCCAACAATATACTGCCGAATAGACAGGCCGGGCCGCACCACACTGATATAGCTATAGGCATCATTCACGATGGTTTCCGGCCTGAACGCAGGCGGGTAAGCTGTGTCCGGGCTGCCTGTCATGACCACAGGAAGTTCTGCCCGGCTACCTGCCTGGGTGATGCTCACGCCTGCATAATCCGCCAGCGCGCTGGTCAGCCAATCATGATAGGTGCCCTGGGTATCCTGCACCGTAATCACAGGCTGGATGCGGTTGGGGCGGCCATCGTCATACCACAGCACATCACCGCTGTGGTAGGGGTAAACCAGGTGCAGTGGCCCAGGCGGTGCATACTGGCGGGTATTGAACCAGGCAGGCCGCCAGCCTGGGGCATAGCCTTCCAGGCCACGCTGTCCCCGCGCGATCAGGCTGACCTGTGGGCTGGCAACCACGCCCGCCGAGCGCAGGCTGCCCGCCCACAACCGCCCGGCAGCATCGGTGTACCGGACTTCATAGTCGATGATGTATTCGCCGGGAGTCTCAAAGGCGAAATTGCCATCGTCATCATGAAAATAACCAAAGTGATTGGCTGTGCCCGTAATGACCTGCTCCAGCGGTGCGCTGCCATCCAGTGGGTACAGCCGCGTCGTGATGATCACATCGGCGGGGATGCCGGGGGAAACGGTCAGGCTGGTATTAAAATGATCGTCCACCTCGAACGGCGTACCGGGCAGCATAGCCGGGGTGAGGTCGAGCACTTCCGCCACCAGCAGCTCGTAAGTGCCGCCGCCTTCGTAAGACCTGCCCCAGATATCCTCGATTTCGCCGGTCAGTTCGATCTGGTGCAGCCCGTACTGCTCGAACTGGTAGGCCAGCAGCGCCGGGTTGAAGGTCGTCAAGCGGTAAATATCAATGGGCGACTGCCCGCCAAAGCGTACTCGTTCGTCCTCTGCCGGGGTGGAGATGCGGCTCTGGACCACGGGCGAAGTGCCCAGCTCATCCACGCTGCCATCCGGGCGCGTGATCTGAACCGCTAACCGTCCGCCGGGAAAAAGGAACGGCAGCAGCGGCGCACTGGTGGTATCGTAGGCATTGGGCATCTGGTTAAGCAGGTATGGCTCTAAGGGATAAAATGCCGGGGTGTCACTGCCGTTGATAAACGGTGGCAGGATATAAGTCGGGCTGTTCCAGCGCACCCGGTTGGACAGCGCCGCTGCGCCGCTGTCCTCCTGTGCCAGCAGCCCGCGACTGCCGTTACTGGGGTTATCCTGGAACAGGCTCCACAATAAGCGGTTCTGGCGGGTTTCGCCCACTGTCAGCGTCAGTGGCAGGCGGTTAGACACCAGCCGGGACAAGCCCTGCCCCTGCCCGAACAGACCGTTATCCTCCCAGTGGACGATCTCGCCATCGGCGATCTGACCCAAACCGCGAAAGACCGGCACATATAAGCCGGGCGGCAGATCATCAGGCAGGCGCAGATTGAAGGCCAACCCAAAGATCATCTGCCCCTCACGGCGGATGACCTGCGGCGCGGGCGTGATGGCCTCGCCCAGCAGAAAGTCACTGCGCAGGTTATCAATCGCCAGCCCGCTGGGGGTAAGCACCGCCGACCAGCCGTTGTTACTGTTCAAGCCGCCCGAAGCCTGTAAACCATTCATATCGACCACAGGCTGTAAATAAAGCTGGCCGATCATCTTCAGCCCTACCAGGCTGGATGGGAGGGCAGGCGCATTCAGCGTGACATCAAGCTCCATCGCCAGTGTGCCGCCGGGGGCAAGCTCCTGGGACTGGATGCGTCCACGCGCGCTCCAGATCTGCACGCCCTGTGCGACTGGCCCGGCAGTCGTAAAACGGGTGAAATCCCCGCCGACAATATCCTCCGGGTAGACAATGCCATCAATTTCATTCACAGTCGGGACGCTTTGCTGCATGCCATAGGTGACCTGTTCGCTTTCAGCCACCGTGATAAACTGGATTTGCTCAATCACTGCCGTATCCACCATGCCGATCACAGGCCGCAGGATCGCCAGAGGGATGCGCAGTTCAATGGCTTCCGCCTGCGTCGCGGCCACAGCCAGCGTCCCCATATCTGCCGGGTTCGGGTTCAGCCTGCGCCAGGTGGCGGTTTGCTCCTCCAGGCGTGGGTCGAGCGTCAGTGCATAGGTGTTGCCATCCAGCGTGTAGCTAATGCGTAAGCGCTGCTGGTCATCAGGGGCCAGGCCCGCGCTGAAGCCGATATACAGCGATTCGCTGTTGTATAACGCATAAACGACCTGCTGCGGATTGAGGGGCAGGGCGGCCTGCGGGTAAGACCGCCAGTCACTCAGGCTGCCATCCATCACGATGCTGGTCACAGGCAGGGTCTCTGGCGGGGTCTCCGGGAAAGGGCCATAAATAATGGTGCCGGGGCCGCCCGGCAGTGAACCCGGCAGGTTGCGCGCGGTTGAGGCAATACTGGGTGCCGGGCTGATCCAGAACGGGGTATTGCCAGGGCCGAAAATCTGCGTACTGAACGAGCCAGTGACCCCGGCCTGAGTATAGACCACCTGCTCGGTATACAGATTGCGAATCGCCAACTGCGCTATGGGATATACTGCCCCCGGCGCGCCGCTGATGGTGACTATGCCATTGTCATCTGCCGGGGAAACGCTGATCAACGCTGCAAGCGGCGGGTCGCCCGGTTGGGGAGAGGTACCGTTTTGCGCGGAGACCCCCGCTGTGACCAGCAGGGCGAACAGAATCGCCAGCAAGCGTCGCACAAATTTTTCTCCTGATGCGAACAGACGCAGGAATATTACAGGTTTCCCATTGTACCCTAACCACAATGGTGTAAGCTACCAATTCAAGTTTATAATAAGCCGCGGTTCCATAAAGACTCATAACTCTATGACTGACGCACCCACCGAAGCCCTGATCACACAGGCCAGCGTGTTGATCGAACAACGCATTGGCATTAATATTCGCGCCCAGTTCGGGGACGAATTACCCACGATCCTGCAAACCATTGCCCAGGGCGATTTGCGTACCCTGGTGGCGGAGCTGGAACGTGCGCCGGAAAACGCACCGCCCTGGCAGGCGCTCATGCGCGCGCTGACCATTGGCGAAACCTATTTTTTCCGGGATGAAGCTTATTTTCAGCGGCTGCGGGGTCACATCCTGCCGGATCTGATCGGCCAGCGCCGCCAGCAGGGGCGTTTGGAGCTGCGCATCTGGAGTGCAGGCTGTGCGACAGGCGAAGAACCCTATTCTATCGCTATTGCGCTCTATGAAAGCCTGTCAGATTTATCGCGCTGGAATATTCAGATTACTGCTACTGACATCAATATACAGGCGCTTCAGCAGGCACAACAGGGCATTTACCGTGATTGGGCATTCCGGCACACCGCTCCAGACTTCCAGCGCCAGTATTTTGACGCGGTATCCGGCGGCTGGCAGATCAAGCCCTTTATCCGCGCGATGGTCACTTTTGAGCATGTGAATTTGCTGAATAACCGCCCACAGGCGCGTTTTGATCTGGTGTTCTGCCGCAATGTGCTGATTTACCTGACCAGCCCGCAGGCCGAGCGGCTGGAAGAAGCGCTGCATAACGCGCTCCATCCCGGTGGTTGGCTGGTACTGGGCCAATCTGAGGCGCTGCGTTATGCGCGCAGTCGCTGGATGAGGATGGCCGTGGGTGGGCTGGCATTTTACCAGAAATTGCAGGCGGCAAAATCCCCTGCAGCAGCGGCGGCACAGGCTGCCGCTGTACCTGGACATAACCCCTCGTTGATTGACGATTATCAGGCCGCTGTGAACGCACTGCATAATAACCAGCTCGAAGCAGCCGAGCGCCTGCTGCATACTGTGCTTGAGCGCCAGCGGGATTATGCCGCCGCGCATACTCTGCTGGCCTTTGTGCTGGCGAACCGTCGTGCGCTTTCCGACGCGCATCAGCATCTGGACGTAGCGCTGGGTGTAAACCCGCTGCTGGCGGATGCGCATTATCTACGCGCGATTCTGTTTCTGGAAGAAGAACAGGATGGGCTGGCGCGGCAGGCATTGCGGTCTGCGCTCTACTGCCAGCGGAACCATGCGCTGGCGGCCTTTATGCTGGGCACATTTTATGCCAGGGATGGGGATACAGCGCGGGCCGTGCGCGAGTGGGAAAACGCGCAGCAGGTGGCTGTCGCTCTGCCTTCCAGTGCCCGCGTTTCCGACCTGAGCGATATGACCGCCGCCAGCTTTGCCCAACTGGTCACCAGCCAGTTGGAGAGCTTGAAGTACGCCTAATATGCGCCGCGCCCGGTCAGGACGACCAGCGCTGTCCGCAGCACAATCTGCAAGTCCAGCCATAACGAATAATGGCTGATGTAATACAGATCATCTTCGGTATTCTCGAACATGGGCCTGTCTGCCCGCCCATTGATCTGCCACCAGCCCGTAATGCCCTGCGGCAGGCTGGATGACCTGGGGACGGTGGTGGGGCAAATGCGGGTCGATGAAGTCGTGGTGTGTGTGCGCTGGTTCGATGACACGGTATTCGAGCAGGTAGCGAAAATCACGCGGCTGCTGCAAGACCGCGCGGTGAACATCCGCCTCGCACCGGATTACACCGATCTGGCCTATTTTCATCTTTCCACCGAAGACTTTGACGGCATCCCACTGATTGCCGTGCGCAGCGAAATTCTCTCACCCGTGGAAAGGCTGGCCAAACGACTGTTCGACATGCTCTTCTCGCTCAGTGTACTGCTGCTGACGTGGCCCCTGTTCCTGTGGATTATCGTGATGATCCGACTGGACAGCCCCGGCCCGGCAGTCTTCCAGCAGGTGCGCGTGGGGCAGTATGGCAAACCATTCGGCATGTATAAATTTCGCACGATGGCTTTTACCGAGCCGCCTGTACACGAAAGAGGCCGCATCAAGCAGCCGGGCAATCCTCATGTGACCCGTGTGGGGCGTTTGCTCCGCCGCACCAGCCTGGATGAACTGCCACAGTTTATCAATGTACTGCGCGGGGAAATGAGCATCGTAGGGCCGCGACCGGAACTGCCGGAGTTTGTCGAAAAGTATGAGTGGTGGCAGCGTAAACGCTTC
>JBGSXK010000340.1:0-9156 GCA_041751455.1 Anaerolineae bacterium | reverse complement strand
CTTGTGCCGGGGGAGGACTGGCGCGCAGGTTTGAAGGAGCGCATCGAAAAATATGATTATTTTATCGCTTTACTCGGCAGGGAGACTTTAGAGTCTGGTGTGGTCGTGGAAGAGATCGGGTGGGCGCTGGATGCCGGGTTGAAGATCATCCCTATATGGCATAGTGGATTCGTGTATAAATCCGAAAACTGGCCGGATATTCCCCAAAAAATTGACAAAGCGCTGAGAAATACCCATACAATCCGCGTTGTGGAAGAAAACCCATTGGATTACGATAAGGCTATTACGGAACTACTCAATCTGTTTGGGTTTACACCTTAGATCATGACGACCTCTTTGCCTCATTCCTCACCCACGCGCTCCTGGCGGCTCATCATCCTGACCGGCGCGCTGGCTATGTTCCAGGCCGTCGCTGCCGTGCGCGCGCTGCATGTCCCGGCGGCACTGGCGGCGCAGATCAACCTGCCGCTGCCGCTGGAGTTCGTGGCCGGGGGGCTGTGGTCGTTGCTTTTTACTTTTATCACCGTTAACCTTATCCAAACGAGGCCGCTGGCCGCGCGCCGGGCAGGTTGGGCCATTATCGGCTTCATCATATACAGCGCTGTGCGACTGCTGCTGTTCGCACAGGCGGATTATGACCGGGAAAGATATCCTTTTTTGCTGCTTCTAACAGTGCTTATTTCAGCTATTGTGGCGGCTGCTTTGCTGCGCCGTCCAAGTCAGGGAGAACTCTAATATGGCTGTAAATCACAAGTTAAACGATAAGCTCGAAGAACTGCGGATGAAACGCGGGGAGAGCCAGGCTGGCGGCGGCGAGGCGCGCATCAAACGCCAGCACGAAACCGGACGCAGCACTGCACGCGAACGGCTGGACATTCTGCTGGACCCCGGCAGCTTCCGTGAACTGGACGCTTTCGTGCGTCATCGCGAACATGATTTTGGCATGGACAAGACACGGCCATTGGGCGACAGCGTGGTCACAGGCTGGGGCACAGTGGATGGACGGCTGGTCTATGTGTACTCGCAGGACTTTACGATTGTCGGCGGCTCGCTGAGTGAAGTTCACGCACGCAAAATCTGTAAAGTCATGGATATGGCGATGAAAACCGGCGCGCCGGTGATCGGCCTGAATGACAGCGGCGGTGCGCGCATTCAGGAAGGCGTGGACAGCCTGGGCGGTTACGCGGATATTTTCCTGCGTAACACGCTTGCCAGCGGGGTAGTGCCGCAGATCAGCGTGATTATGGGGCCGTGCGCGGGCGGCGCAGTTTACAGCCCGGCGCTGACCGATTTTGTGCTGATGGTCAATAAAACCAGTTATATGTTTATCACCGGGCCGGATGTCGTCAAGCAGGTGACGCATGAAGATGTCACGTTTGAAGACCTGGGCGGCGCGTCGGTTCATGCCAGCAAGAGCGGCGTGTGCCATATGGTGGGCGAGAACGAAACGGAAACCCTGATGCTGGTGCGCGAGCTGCTGAGCCACCTGCCACAGAACAATATGGAGGATGCGCCTTTCATCGCCAGCACGGATGATCCGCTGCGTGCCGACGCGGAACTGGACACCCTGGTGCCGGATAACCCCAACAAGCCCTATGACATGAAAGAGGTTATCCAGCACGTTGTCGATGATGGTCACTTCCTGGAGATTCATGAGCAGTATGCCGAGAATATCGTCGTCGGGTTTGCACGGCTGGGCGGGCACAGTGTCGGCGTGGTGGGCAACCAGCCGATGGTGCTGGCGGGGGTGCTGGATATTAAAGCGAGTGAGAAGGCCGCCCGTTTCATCCGCGCCTGCGACTCGTTTAACATCCCTCTTATTACGTTTGTGGATGTACCGGGTTATCTGCCCGGCACCGAGCAGGAATACAACGGCATTATCACCTCTGGGGCGAAGCTGCTCTATGCTTACTGTGAGGCCACCGTGCCCAAGCTGACCGTGACCACACGCAAATCCTATGGCGGCGCGTACTGTGTGATGAGCAGCAAGCATATTCGCGGCGATGTGAACCTGGCCTGGCCAACGGCGGAAATCGCCGTGATGGGGCCGGAAGGCGCGGTAGAGATCATCTTCCGGCGCGAGCTGCAAGAAGCGGCTGACCCGGTGGCTAAAAAAGCCGAACTGGCAGCAGAGTACCGCCGCAAGTTCGCCAGCCCGTATATCGCGGCAGAACGCGGCTTCATTGACGACATTATCGAGCCGCGTGATACCCGTGCCCGCCTCATCAACGCGCTGGAAGCCTTCCAGAACAAGCGCGACGAGAACCCGCCGAAGAAACACGGCAACATCCCGCTCTAGGCGCGGAAGAGAGGATCATCTGACGATGAATCGTGAACAAACCAAAATCAACAAAGTGCTGATCGCCAATCGTGGCGAGATCGCTGTACGTGTGATCCGCGCCTGCCGCGACCTGGGCATTCCCACTGTCGCCGTCTACTCCGACGCAGACCGGGCAGCGCTGCATGTGCGTTATGCCGATGAAGCTATCCACATCGGCGCACCGGCCCCACGTGAAAGTTACCTGCGGATGGACAAGATCATCGCCGCAGCGAAAAAAACCGGCGCAGATGCCATCCATCCCGGTTATGGTTTCCTGGCAGAAAACGCTGCTTTCGCCCAACAGTGTACCGATGAAGGCGTTATTTTCGTCGGCCCGACACCGAGCGCGATCTCGGCCATGGGTGATAAACAATCGGCACGCACGGCAGTACGCAAGAATAATGTCCCACTGATCCCCGGTACCGAGGCCGGGCTGCATGATGAGGATTTGCAGGAGGCTGCCGCCAAGATCGGCTATCCGGTGCTGATTAAAGCCGTGGCGGGGGGCGGTGGCAAGGGTATGCGCGCGGTGCATCGCCCGGAGGATTTTGAGGAAGCGCTGACGACTGCCCGCCGTGAGGCGGAAAGCTCCTTCGGCAATGGCGATGTGTATGTCGAGAAGCTGCTGGTGGGTGCACGTCATATCGAGTTTCAAATCCTGGCGGATACCCACGGTAACACGATCCACCTGGGCGAGCGTGAATGCTCGATCCAGCGCCGCCACCAGAAACTCCTGGAAGAGTCGCCGAGTGTGTTCCTCGATGCGGACCTGCGCGAGCGCATGGGCAAAATGGCGATTGCGGCGGCAGAGGCGGTGGATTATGTCAACGCCGGTACGATTGAGTGCATGGTGGACGAGGACAAAAATTTCTACTTCCTGGAGATGAACACCCGGCTTCAGGTAGAGCACCCGGTGACTGAACTGGTGACAGGGGTTGACCTGGTCAAAGAGCAGATTCGTATCGCACGCGGCAGACGGATGGGGCCGACGCAGAACTTTCTGAACCCGACTGGCTGGGCGATTGAGTGCCGCATTAACGCGGAAGACCCTTACAACAATTTTCTGCCCTCGGTGGGCAAAATCACGACGCTGCTGACGCCCAGCGGCCCTGGGGTACGGGTGGACAGTGGTGTGTATCGGGGTTATGAGATTTCGCCGTACTATGACAGCATGATCGCCAAGCTGATCTGCTGGGGTGAGGACCGCGCCGAGGCCATGTTACGGATGCGGCGCGCGCTGTCTGAATACACGATTATGGGTGTGCAGCACAACATCCCCTTCCATATCAACCTGCTCAACAGCTTCAGCTTTATCGCTGGGAAGATCGACACTAATTTTGTCGAGCAGCGCTTTAGCATGGAAGTCTACGAGAGCGACCCTACGGAGGCCGATCTCGAAGCGGCGGCCATCGCCGCCACGCTGTCTGCACACCGCAAGCGCCAGCTTGCCACGCAGGTGGTCGCCCCTGGCAAACGCGACACCAGTAACTGGAAGTGGATGGGGCGCTATGAAAGGATGCACCGCTGATGAAGTACATCACGACAATCAATGACAAAAAGTTCGAGATCGAGATTCAGAAGGATGGTCGCATCCTGGTCAACGGCCAGCCGCGCGAGGTGGATTTTCTACCGCTGGGGCCTGCGCTGTATTCCATCCTCATGAATAACCTGTCGATGGAAGCCGTCATCGAAGAGCGCGACGGCCAGTATCAGGTCTTGATGGGGGGCAGGCTGTATGAGGGGCAAGTGCTGGACGAGCGCGCCCAACTCATGCGCTCACGCGGCGGCGGCGCAGAGGACAGCAGCGGCGAAGTGTCGCTGCGCGCGCCTATGCCGGGGCTGGTCGTGGCTGTGACCGTGGCCGAGGGGCAGACGGTGCAGAAAGGCGAAACCGTCGTCATCCTCGAATCGATGAAGATGCAGAACGAGCTGAAAGCCCCGCGTGATGGCACAGTGCAGCGCATCAGCGTGCAGCCCGGCCAGAGTGTGGAGCAGAAGAAGGTGCTGATCACGATTGTATAAGCCGTTTTACGGGGCAGGTGAACAGCCTGCCCCTATGCCCTGGTCTGCTTCACGGCATCAAGCTCAGTGATCCAGCAGTACGGGGCGATCTTCGCGGGCGGGCGTGTAATCCGGCGCAGTTTCCTCACGCACGGGCACAGACGCGGCGGCGCGGATGGAGATCTGAAGCGTATTAGCCGACCCGGCCAGGTAGACCCACAGCGCGTAAATCAGGGTGATTACCCCCATCATCTCGCAAAATTCCTCAAGTGTGCCGATGGTGGAATAGAGCAGGCTCGTCCCGCCGTCGTGATACCACTGGTTCGCGCCGATCATCTCGATCCCCAACGCGCCGCCCACATAAATCATTCCGGCCAGGAAGAACAGGGTACGGATGCGCGAAGGCAGATTCCACCAGAAGCGGAAATAGGCCAGCACAAAAAGCAGCACCAGCGGGATGGCCACTACGACCCAGGCAAAGAATAACGGGCCGCCTGTCCCCAGTGAAGCCTGAAGCGGCTCGGTCAGGATTTCGTGGATGGTGGCACCTTCATCCACCGAGAGATAGAGGAAAATGCACGCCAGCCCCATCCAGTGACGATGATACGCTTCACGGTTCACATATTTGTTCCAGGCGATGAGACCGAGGAAGACGGCACACACCAGCAGCAGCGAGGAAGCGTACCAGGTGGGCACACTGCTTTCGCGGTTGATGTTGAACAGGCGCACCACGTCGGAGAGCAGCGGCGAGGCTGTGTCGCCCGCGTAGTCTTCCACATACCTGCCGGTGATACTCTGCACGGCCAGATAAAAGGCGATAAGGATTAAAACACGGGTGATATTCCCGATTGAGAACGAAATGTTGATCTTCATGACTTCTCCTGATCAGAACCTGTGGAAAAGCACGGGTCAGCGCCTCCTGTGCGCTGGCCCGCGCCTTTGAAATCACTCCTTCACGGACTAGCTGCTGGAGTTGCTGCCGGAATTACTGCCAGAGCTTTCATTGCCGCCTCGATTGCGGGGAGTCGGCGGTGGGGGCGGAGCCTGGCGGTTACTGCCAGAGCTTTCGTTGCCCTGGTTGTTGTTATTGATACTGCGCGAGCTTTCGTTACCGCTGCCGCGATTGGGGAAGGCAGACGGAATGCGGGGCACGAACAGCGGAGTCCCGGCGACGATAAAACGCGGGTTAATAAGACAGTTGACCCGTGTCAGTTCGGTGACGCGGCCACCGCTGCGCGCGGCGATGCTGCTGATGGTATCGCCAGGGCGGATGGTGTAGCTGACCCACCCTGCCGGGGCATTGACCACACAATCTGCCGGAATCACCAGACTGTCAAAATCGTCATCGTTGTCGTCGTTATCATCGTCATCGTCAGGTGAGCCGATCTGACGAACGTTGAATACACCGTCAATCACCCGTCCTTCGATCCTGATGATCTGCCCGGCGGATACTGGTACGCGGATGTTCGAGTTGTCGTCAAACTCTACCTGCTGGCCGGATACGATGATAAAGCCATCCCCGATGCTTTCGACCATTCCACGCAGTTCGAAATTATCGTCGTCATCGTCTATCAGGTCAGAAGTGTTGGAGTCCAGTATGGCGGGCGCGTTGACCTCACGGGCGGTAAAGACACCTTCGATTAAAGTGCCCTGCACCCTGACCATATCACCGAGGGTCAGGCGGGTGTTCAGTTCTGCGACGCGGATGTCCACCACCACGCCATCGACGACCACTTCCCGGTTGTTGATACTTTCGAGGATGCCCGTCAGCTCGAAACCATCGGCGGGCATGTTGGAGGCGGGTGTCGTGGTGCTGTCCTGCATGATCGCTGGCAGGGCTGCGGCGACCAGCAAGGGCAGGGTCGCAATCAAAGCCAGCATTTTGTAAAACATTCCAGGTTTTATCATCATCGATCTCCTGAGATCAAAATTCACTGCCTACTACGACTGGTAAAACGGAAAAAAGTTTCGCAGTACCCGGTACTAATTCTAAAAATCGAGCGTCTGACGTGAGCGCGACGGGCGCAGGACACTAAAACCTGTCATTCTCATTTGGGCATGAGTTCGCTAAGATACTGCCCCTGACACACAAAGGATGCTGCTCACGGTGAATCGTCAAAAACTATGGGATGTGCTGTGGCTGACCGCGCTGGTGCTTTACATCCTCGCCGGGATCACGCTGGTTCCTTTTCATGGCGATGAGGCCACCCTGATCTATATGAGCCGCGATTACGCCTACCAGTTCATGGAGCGTGATCTGGAGCGCATCGCCTACAGCGACACCCCTGCCAGCCCCACCGAACAGAATTTGCGCCTGCTTAATGGGACCACGCACAAATATCTTTATGGGCTGGCATGGCACGCCGCCGGGTTCAGCCTTGAAGACCTTAACGAACAGTGGGACTGGGGTATGAACTGGGATGATAATGAGCGCAGTGGGCATATCCCCTCGCCAGACCTGCTGCATACCACGCGCTGGCCGTCGGCGCTGATGCTGGCGGGCGGGGTGCTGGTCATGTTCGCACTGGGGAACGCAGCAGGTGGCCGCCCGACAGCCTATCTCGCCAGTGCCTATTACGCGCTGCACCCGGTGCTGCTGCTCAACGGGCGGCGGGCGATGATGGAAGGCGGCCTGCTGCTGTTTTCGCTGCTGGTGCTGCTGGCAGGCATCTGGTTTCTGCGCAATTACTCGTGGCGGGCGGCGCTGGCGCTGGGTGTGTTCAGCGGTCTGGCTATCGCCAGCAAGCATACCGCCGTGCTGACAGTGGGGGCTGTGTTCTTCGTCTGCCTGCTGGACGCGCTGATCGGCAGTATCCGCCAGCCGGGACGGGAACACACCTACCGCGCCCCGGCGCAGTTGTTCGTGGCCGGAGGGCTGGCACTGCTGGTTTTTTATTTGCTGAACCCGGCGTGGTGGGATGACCCGGTCAGCCGCGCTCTGGTGGTGGTGGAGCTGCGCCAGAACCTGCTGGAATTGCAGATGGAGCATTTTGGCCGCTATGCCGATTTTGCCGACCAGGTTGGCGGTTTTATGCGGCAGGCGCTGATCGGGTGGCCACAGTATTATGAAGTGCCGGCGTGGTCAGGGTATGATACGATCACCGCGCAGATCGCCGCTTACGAAAGCTCGCCCTGGCGGGGGGTGACTGTAGGCGGGTCGCCATTTGGCGCGCTGCTGCTGGTGGCGCTGCTGGCCCTGGGATTGAGCGCCCTGCTGCGCGATTCCCAACGTCCACTGGCAACGCGCGGGCTGGTGGGCGGATGGGCGCTGGTCATGATCGGCAGCACTCTGCTCTTGACTCCGGTGGAATGGCAGCGCTACTATGTGCCCGTTTTCCCGGCGTTTGGCCTGCTGGCCGCGCGCGGGCTGGTGTTTTTACTGGAAGCTCTCAGGTCACGATGGCGTACTGGATAAACTCGATGCTGGCGGCTACGCCAGCTTTTTTATGGGTGTATGCGGGGGTGGGTATACCCTGGGCGCTGGCGCTGCTGCCGCGCCGCGACTGGCGCAATCGGGCGCTGGTGGTGTGTCTGGCCTTCGTGGCTGGCCCTATGCTGCTGACAGCGTGGATGTTCGTGCTGGGCAGCGCGGATCATCCCCTGCTGCGCTTCGACCTGATTTTCGGCGGGACGCTGGTCATGGCGCTCATGGGAGTGCTGCTGGCATGGCGCAAGCGTCAGCCGGAGGCGAGCGGCGTACCGCCCCCGCCCCCGCTGGCGACAGATGAAAAGCTGCTGATCGCACTCATCGTCGTGGCGACGGCGCTGCGCTGGCTGGTGGTCGCTTATTGGCCGTTTACGGCCTATGATGCTTTGTGGGTCTATGGTTATCAGGGGCGGCTGTACACCCTGCTTGGCATGATCCCACAGCATATTGATTATTACCCGCAGTTTTTGCAGCTCCAGTATACCTATGCACAGCTTGCGCTGGGCGGCATTGACGACCACGCCGCACGGGCGGTGCTGCCGTTTCTGAACGTGGGCAGCATCCTGGCGGCGTATGTGCTGGGGGCACGGCTGTTTACAAGGCGGGTGGGGATCATCGCCGCCGCGATGTGGGCGTTGTATCCACACATGGGCGAATGGTCACGCTTCGGTGATCTCGAAATCCCGCAGGCGTTTCTTTTTACCACCGCCGCAGCATTTTTTCTGCTGGCCTGGACAGGCACGACCTTCCGCCGTCGTTACGCCCTGATCGCGGGGCTGGTGCTGGGGGTGGCGTTATGGACTAAACCCACCGCCGGGGCGCTGATCTGGGGGGTGCTGCTGCTGGTGGTGGTGGAAATGGCGCGGGTGCGCTTCGACTGGCGGGCGTGGTGGCCGCGCTTTGAGGTCGCCTGTCTCACCGGGCTGGCCTGCATCCCACTGGGCGGGTTGTGGTATGTGCGCAATCTGCTGCTTGGTCATCCCCCCCTGGTGTTCCCGACAGGCTTCTGGCTCACGCAGGCTTCCCGCAGCGGTGCGGAATTCGGCTGGCTGCTGCTGGCCTTGCTGCTGCTGCTGGCGCTGGTGTACTTCGACCCGGTTGGGACACGGCCAGACAGCCGGCGCACCCTGGCCGGGCTGCTGCTGGTGCTGGCGGCCTTGATGCCGACGCTCATCAATTTTCACATTATGCCCGCCGATATTCTTTCGCATCGCATGGGGATCATCGAGTGGGTGCTGCTGGCGCTGGGCGCGGCGCTGTTGTGGATGAGCCTGCGCCCGCTGGCCGCTTCGCCGGCCTCCGGCACGGTGCAGATCATCACCGGCAAAGTCGGCTGGGCGCTGCTGCTGGCGCTGCCTTACTTCGTGACGTGGTTCTATTCCTACAGCTATCACTACCGCCTGTCGTT
>JBGSXK010000339.1:0-6925 GCA_041751455.1 Anaerolineae bacterium | reverse complement strand
ACGAATGCGCTTAATTGCGGATTTATGATTAGCCATACAAAAGTTCAACGGCAGCCCACTGGAACAGAAAGCAGGGAATGCCGCGCACTCCTTTCATATAAATTAGACTTACGGATGACAGACGCTTATTTTAGCATAAGCCAGGGCAGGCTGTCCAGCTAAAATGTGCTGTCCGCGCTGCTAGCCGCTGGTCAATGTGGTGAGCAGCAGTCCCACCGCGCCGATATTAACCACCAACAGAATGATCATGCTCAGGATCAGCAGGATGGGCAGGCCCTCCTTGCTGCCAGGCAGCCGTGTCGCTTTAATCTCGGCAGGAATACTCTTGAAATACTCTGAGGGGTCAACTGCCCCCAGGGACATATCGTCATAATCCTCAATCAGGTCAAAATCGTCCAGTTCATCCGCTTCAATGTCACTTAACAGCGGGTCAAATTTTTCTTCGACAGGAGACATGACAGGTTTGGATCTGGATGAAGTCGGCTGAGGGGCAGGGGCGGGTTCTTCAAAGTCGAAGCTGGTATCGAAAGGGCCTCCTACAAAAACATCATCGTCATCAGCAAGGGTGTCTTCTTCTGCCAGAGGCTCTTCGTCAAACCCAAAAAGATCATCGCGTGCTGTGCTGGTAAAGGGGTTGTGATCCAGGGCTGGCAGTTCGTCTTCCTCGGCCAGAAGGCTGTTACTGTTCAGGTTTAAACCGGCCACCCAGTTATCATAATCTACCGGGGTTGGTTCATTCACCGCGCGATAGGTGCTGGCGCTGCTGGTCTCAGTAGTGCCCCAGTCCACACTGGAGGGTAACTCCTCCTCTTCGATAGGCGCGGTGAAAGGATTGCCACCGGGACTGGCAGATGGGGCAGGAGCAGGGTCGGTAAAGCTCATAGCGGCAAAAGCGTCGTCGTCGTTCAGGTCTATAGGTGGGAGTTCGGAAGTTGCTTTGGCACGGACAGCGGGTGGTGTACCAATTGCGCCGGCTGCGCGCTGGGTCAGCATACTCAATCCCTGACGTGCGCGCTCGTTGTGCGGGTTGATGGTAAGCACATTTTCCAGGCAGGTTTGCTGGTCTTCTACCGAGTCCACCACGGCACTCAGCCATAACCAGGCCTGCTCATGCTGGTCGTCCAGTTCGACTGCTTTAAACAGCAGTGCGCGGGCTTCTTCATGCTTCCCGGTGCGATAGGCATTGACACCTTCACGAACCATCGCATCTACATTGGCCGACATACTTCACTCCTCACCTGTCTGCTGCCTCGATTTTGCATTTTCTATCATAGCACAGGTGTGAAGCTGGCGTAAATGCAGTGAATTCAGGGCTTTCGCTCGTCTCCATTTGGCTTTACCTGAATAAGGAATGTGGTAAAACTAAAGGGGTAAATAAAGGAGCCAATGGATTGATGATGGATTTGAACCGGGATGATAATGCAATGCGCCGCATACTGGTCGAGGCAAAGGTGATCGCCGTAGTGGGGCATTCGGCTAATCCTCAACGTACCAGCTACAGCATTGCGCAGTTTTTGCGCAGGGCAGGCTATAAAGTGTACGCTGTAAACCCGATGATCCAGGAAGCTGCGGGTGAGCCTGCCTATGCCTCGCTGGCGGATGTGCCTGAGCCTATCGACATCGTGAATGTGTTTCGTCGTTCAGAGCATCTGGCGCAGGTGGTTGAGGAGGCTGTCGCTGTGGGCGCAAAGGCTGTATGGGCACAGTTAGGAGTAGATGATCCTCAGGCTAAACAAGACGCACTTAAGGCCGGGTTAGCAGTGGCGACCAATGCCTGTATTAAGATCGAGTACTTTCGTCTAAGGATAGATCGAGGCTGAAGCCCACTGAGAAAACACCAGTAATTGGGTGTTGCTTAGCTTAAGGCTGATGTAGGGTTATAATTATAGACTGTCTGCGTAACCATTTGAGGAGGAGCGATGCCTGCTGTTTTGGAAAATGACCGTTTCAGACTGGAGATTTCTATTGCAGGTTACGAATTCCAGGATGAATTCAAAGACCCGTATGATGCAAACTGGCTGATCTTCCGGGTGGTGCTGCAATCCGTATTCGGCGCGTGGCGCTGGCAGGTGGAAGACGCAGGCGCGCTGACATGGGAAGTGGAAGACTGTGTGCAGTGGCTGCGCACGTTAAAGGCTGGCGAGGCTGTGGCAACTGAGCGCTGGACGTTTTCCGAGCCGGATGTCAGCTTCGACGTGATCCGGCACGAAGACGGCAGTGTGGTGGGTCTGACTGTACATCTCATGGACGAGTTTCAACCCCCCACAAAGGTCTTAATGCCGCGCGAGAATAATATTGTGAGCCTGCGCTTTCACACACCAACCCATGTGCTGGAACGCCTTGCTCATCGTCTTGAAGCGAATCTTTCACGTTTCCCGCAGCGGGGTGAACGCCCCAGAGAAGGGCAGCCTACCTGAAACAGCCCGATAGAAGCATCAGCATCTGAATAAAGGATAATTTACTCCTCAGTGTCAACGATCTTGTTTTCTACCGCCATAGCAACTGCCTGTGTCCGGCTGGTGGTTGCCAGCTTGGACAGGATGTTGCTGACATGATTCTTGACCGTTGAGCTGCTGATGATCAGTTGTTCAGCAATTTCGCGGTTATTCAATCCCTTAATCATTAACCCCAGGATCTCTCGCTCACGTTCCGTCAGGTCATGACCAACCGCAGGAGGGCGAGTGGTCGCACTGATGAGTACCTGCGCGGCCTCTGGTGCAAGGGTCGATTGCCCGCCGTGGGCCTTGCGCACAGCCGTGGCCAGTTCATCGATAGAAACATTCTTCATCAGATAGCTGATTGCACCAGCTTTCAGCGCATTTTGCACGGTGATTTCGTCATTGAAGCTCGTCAGCGCGATCACCTGGGTATCTGGGCAGGACTGGCGGATAAGCTGGGTGGTGGCTACACCATCCATCCCTGGCATAACCATGTCCATCAACACCACATCGGGCTGGTGCTGCTGGCACAGCCTGACACCCACCTCACCGCTGCCTGCATCCCCCACGATATCGAAATCATCGAAGTTTTCCAGGAGGACAATCAGACCCTTACGTACCATATCATGATCATCGACAATCAACACTTTTATTCTTTCGTAAGTAGCCATAGGTTTATACCTCATCCCTGATTGGGAGTCCATGTCATCACTAAACGTGTGCCCTCGCCAGGTGTGCTGTAAATATCCAGCACTGCACCCGCCGCATGGGCGCGTTCTCGCATTATACCCACTCCCAGGCCCAATGGGGCGATTTGAGTACGATCAAACCCTTTTCCATCGTCTTCTACAGTTAGTTGCAATCGACTGCCTGCCTCTTCAATCGTGATCCACACATGAGAGGCATCAGCATGTTTTACAATATTGTTAAGTGCCTCCTGGATAATGCGAAACAAGGTAATCTGCAGGTCTGGCGGCAGGGGCGGGAGGTTACCTACTTGAGTGCTGATTTTGATGTGCTTGCGGCTCTGTAGGGACTGAACAAGCTGGCCGATAAGTTCGCGCAAATGAACTTTTGTGAGCGAAGCAGGTCGCAGCTCCAGCAGCAGAACACGCATTTCGGCGAGGGCGCTGTTGGTGAGGTGGTGCAGTTGTTGGAGTAAATCCTGTGCTTTGGTCGGGTTAATGTCCCACTGACGCAGCGCCGATTCCGCAATGACACTGCTTGTGAACAGGGTCTGTGTGACAGAGTCGTGTAGTTCGCGGGCGAGCCGCTGGCGTTCTTCCAGCGTGGCTAACGCCTGTGATTGTTCATAGATACGGGCGTTCTGGATAGCAATCGCGGCCTGTGCCCCGAAGGCTTCCAGGCGTTCTATATGGTCCGGCGTGAAAAAATCTGTGGTTTTGCTGAAGAGATTAATAAAGCCGATAATCTCTTCCTGAAGCACAATGGGTATGCCCGCATAAGCACACAGCCATTCCTGTTCAATCAGGGTTCTCCATTCGATTTCGGCCTGAATATCGCCCATGACAACTGGCTCATGCTTATGGATCATCTGGGCCAGCGCAGGGTTGCTGAGGATGGAAAAGCGCCATTGACCGAGGCTTTGCAGGGGGCGATCTCCATAACCAAGCCAGCGCGCCACATACAATTCACCCTCTTCGAGCAGCAGGATATTGGCGGCATCATGCGGCACGACCCTGCTGATGTTTTCTAAAATATGATCCAGCACCTCTTCCAAGTCAAGGCTGCTGGTGAGCAGCGTCATAATATCGCACAGGGCTTCTGCCAGCAGTCGCTGCTCGCGTTCAGCGGTTTCGACCTGCTTGCGGCGTGTGATATCTGTATACTGCCCAATGCGCCCTCCCGCATACATGCCGGAGCGAATCGGCTGGCTGCTATACTCTAACCAGCGCTCCTCGCGATGGTCATCTGGCAGCACATGACACTCGAAACGTTGTATAAACTGCTTGTTTTCAAAGGCCGCCATCATCTTCCGGGCGAAATGATCCGGGTTGTCAAAGACATGCTTGATATGGTTTTCGATAAGGTCGGGCTTTTCTTTGCCCATCATCTCTTCGCGGGTGATGCCCAGGTAAGTCTCTACCGCCTCGTTGACCCACGCCACACGAAGATTGCGATCCGTAATGATGACCCCTGTGGACGAATTGTTGAAGACATCCTTAATGAGTGACCGATATTCTTCCTGGCTGCGGCGGATGACTTCCTCG
Organism: Anaerolineae bacterium; assembly: GCA_041751455.1. Classification (GTDB taxonomy): domain Bacteria; phylum Chloroflexota; class Anaerolineae; order Aggregatilineales; family Phototrophicaceae; genus JAIOHN01. The sequence goes on along the minus strand of JBGSXK010000339.1, from coordinate 2,256 downwards.
GCGCGATGCCGCTCTATGGCATAACGCACTGCCCGCTCCAGGAGTGTGGTGTGGGTCTGGGTTTCATCCTTGACCAGGTAATCCTGCGCGCCTGCCTGGAGAGACTGGACCCCATAAATTTGATCGTCCTGGCCTGTGAGCACCACAATCGGCACATCAGGCACCTGTTCGCGGACTTTCTTCACGGTCTCTACCCCCTGGCTGTCTGGCAGCGACAAATCCAGCAGGGTGATATCATAAGGGTCAGCGCGCAGGGCGTGCAAGCCTCCTTTCAGGCTGTCTACGATAGTCAGCCTGAACCCGTTTCCGCGCAGCAGTTCCTGTATCAGGCGCGCATCACCTGGGTTATCTTCTATGAGGAGTACCTTTACCGTATGCGTCATAATGGCTTACGTGGGCGGCAGTTTGACAATGCTAAACCAGAAATTCTCGATCGTTTTAACAATGCGGATAAACTGGTTTAGGTCAACAGGCTTGGTGATATAGCAGTTAGCATGAAGGTTGTACGTGGCAATGATATCCATTTCGGCATCGGAAGTTGTCAGTACCACGACTGGAATGCGTTTTAATTCCTCATCCTGTTTGATTTCTTCCAGCACTTCGCGCCCATCCTTGCGTGGCAAATTCAGATCAAGCAGGATGATGTCCGGGCGTGCCGCGTGGGTATAATCGCCTTCGCGGCGCAGGAAAGCCATTGCTTCTACCCCATCTTCCACCACACTGAGGTTATTATGAAGCTTGCTTTCGCGCAGGGCTTCACGCGTCAGCCGGATGTCTCCCGGATTATCCTCTACCAGTAAAATCTCAATAGCATCCATGAGTGCTTTCTTGCTCCTTTTAAGCTGCCGCATCGGGGAACGCAAAATAAAAAGTTGACCCTTGCCCTGGTTCAGATGCTGCCCAGATGCGCCCCCCATGACGCTCTACAACTTTTTTACATACAGATAACCCAATACCTGTACCGGGATATTTTGCTTTACTGTGCAAGCGTTGGAAAATAATGAAAATACGATCAAGATACTGTTGTTCAATGCCGATACCGTTATCCTTTACGGCAAAAACCCATTCTCCATTCTGCCGCTCCACACTCACATGAATACGTGGAGGGGCCTCGCGGCGAAATTTAAGTGCATTGCCGATGAGGTTCTGAAATAACTGCGTGACCTGCACTTCGTCAGCCGTGATACAGGGCAGTGGGTCATGTGTGATAATGGCTTCATTATCCTCAATAACCAGGTGCAGGTTATTCAGCGCTTGCTTCAGTGCGTTTTCAGCCTCAATGGACGCAAACTCCTGTTTGCCGGTTTCCACACGTGAGTAGGTCAGCAGGGCATGGATGAGGCTTTTCATGCGTGCCGCGCCATCTACGGCATAATTGATAAAATCATGGGCATCCTCATCCAGTTGATGGCTATAACGGCTTTCCAGCAGTTGCAAATAACTTGTGACCATCCGCAGCGGCTCCTGTAAGTCATGCGAGGCCACATAAGCAAACTGCTGCAATTCCTCATTAGAGCGGCGCAGTTCGCGGGCATAACGTGCCAGGGCGCGCGCGCTTTGCTGGCGTTCGCTGATATCCAGGATCGCGCCGCAAATACTTGTGACTTCGCCAGCCTGATTTTTAATGAGCGCGGTATGCGTTTCAACAGGTATGACTCGCCCGGATTTGGTGACACAGCGGAACTGGACAAGGCCCGCCTGGCCGCTCTCGTAAAGGGCCTGCGCCTGTATCCTGGCGCTGTCCCAATCCTCCGGGTGGACGATCTTCCGCCATATGTCTCCGTTATTTAACCATTCTGCGACAGAATACCCCAGCATTTTTTCAGCATAAGCATTGACATGGGTGACACGCTGGTTTCCATCAGGTTCGCCAACCCCTTCCCAGATAATGCCAGGGACATGGGCGAGCAGGTTATGAAGCCGCTGGCGCTGAGCCTCTAACAGCAGGGTGAGCTGCCGACTTTCCTGCTCGGCCTTTTTGCGTTCCGTAATATCTGCGCCAGAGATAATCAGGTGTGCCAGTTTACCATCATGTGTGAACATGGGTGAAAGCATGAGGTCGAGTATCACACCAGCACTGTCGCTGGTGTTGGTTTCGATATCATAACGCACGACTTGGCCGCCAGCCGCTTTACTCATGGCCCGCTTTAACGACTGCTGGCTTTCTGCATTTTGCGTCCACCATGCAGTTTGCTCAAGCGGTTGTCCCTGTACCTCGTCCAGGCTCAGGTTGATCGCTTTCAGAGCGCTCTGGTT
>JBGSXK010000338.1:0-3576 GCA_041751455.1 Anaerolineae bacterium | reverse complement strand
AGCAGATAGCAGCGCACCAGAGCATTGCTTTCCTGCGCAATGATCCTCGCAGCCACCAACCCATCCCCGCCATTATTGCCTGCACCCACCAGGATTGTAATCTGTAGTTGGTCTTTCTCGGCAATTAATTCGAGTACCCGGTCAGCAATGGCATGCCCGGCACGTTCCATCATTGTCGCATAGTCGATTCCGCTGGCATCAGCGGCGGCTTCGATATGTCGTATATTTTCGACTGAAACGACTTTCAGCATGAACAAGTCCTATCTCCGAGAGTTGATACTGACAGGACTTTAACGTTTTAGGAAATAAAAATCCAGCAGTTTTCTGCTGGATTGATGATTTTGGAATAATAGTGTGCTGGCTTAACGGTCTCGCTCAATTACCTGACTTGCGAGTGCGATAAGCTCTTTTTTAGCGGGGGAGGCGGGCAGGGTTTCCAGATTGTTAATCGCCTGCTGCACCAGCATCCGTGCCTGTACCTGTGCCTTTTCAATCGCGTCACCCTGTAAAATCTTGCGCTTGATGGCAGTAAGTGGGTCTGTCTCTTGCCCATTTTCCTCTGCTATGATGATGGCTTCCTGCACTGCTGTGCTGTTTCCGCCATATAGCGAGCCAACGCCTTTGCCCTGCGCTAAGTCAATGCCTGCGGTTTTGCCCAGTTGTTCCGAGTCTGCAATGAGGTCCAGGATATCATCGATAATCTGAAAAGCCAGGCCAATATGGTAACCGAACTCTCCCAGTGCTGTGATTTGCTCACGGGATGCGCCAGCCAGCTCACCACCCAGCCGTCCGGCTGCCTTAAAGAGTGCGGCTGTTTTTAAAGCGATGATCTGATAATAGACTTCACGCGACAGGTTGCCTTCTTTGGCGGCACTCGCCTGAAGGGTTTCACCTTCGACCAGAGCAACCGTGGCTTCGGCCAGGATGATATTCATATCCCGATAAGGTGCCATCAATTCATAGACTTTTGTAAAGAGAAAGTCTCCTGTGAGCAGGGCAAATGTGCGTCCCCAGATAGCGTTAACGGAAGGCCGCCCACGCCGGATAGTGCCATGATCGTTGATATCGTCATGTACTACACTTGCCGTATGCACCAGTTCGACGGCTGCGGCTACAGGTGCAGCAAGTTCCATATCTGTCCCACCAGCGGCGGCATAACTGAGGAGTGCCAGACGAGGACGAACACGCTTGCCACCGGCCCCCAGGATATGGTGGCTGGCATCACGTAAGAGCGTAACCTTACTGTCGACAGCTTCAGCCATGATGCGATCCACGGCCTGCATTGCCTGGTCTATGTTCATCGTTGTTCGCCTTGTACTTAGAGCCACTTGCGTTTGTGACTTTCAGAACTAACTAAATTAATTTTACACTATCTGCATAACAGTGTCAATTAAAGCCAGAGGCAGCTTTATGGGCTTTCATCCACCTGTTAGATGTGTTTTTATGGGTCATTACATGTTTTCAATCTGGGCGACAGGGAGTGAAAACGAGAATGTGCTGCCCTGTCCCTCCTCGCTTTCCAGCTTAATCGTGGCACCATGTCGTTCCAGGATAAGCTGTACAATTGCCAGACCTATTCCCATCCCTCCTACGCGCCGGGTTGAGGAATTATCCACCTGATAGAAGGTCTGAAAGATAGCCTCCTGTTTATCTGCCGGAATACCAATGCCATAATCCCTGACAGTGATCCATATTTTATCCTGTCTTTGCTGCACATGGACCTCGACATCTTTGTCACTGAATTTTAGTGCATTGTCGATAAGCAGTTGGAGGGCGGTGCTGATGCCCTGTTTGTCCCCCAGTGCTGGAGCAAGATAGGGGTCTTGCTGTACCTTGATACGGGGGGTATCGTCCCGGTGTTCCCATGTACGGCGCAGGTTGCGCACCGCATAATCGACGCATTCCCGAATCAGCAGCACAGAGACATTCATTTCGTCCACACTGTTGGCAAGCTGGGTGATATTCTTCACCACTGCTTCTAAGCGGGCTGTCGCACCCAGTGCGTAATCGGCCAATTTCTGATTTTGCGCATCTTCTGCCAGCAGGTGGACAGCCGACTTTACCTGAAGTAAGGGCGTGCCCAATTCATGCGACACCGTGCGCACAATAGCACTTTTCAGTAAGTTTAATTCTTCCCTGGCTTTTTCAGCGGTTTCCAGTCGGGCATTTAATGCCTGCTTTTCTTCAACCAGTTCCAGTGTTTGTGTACGCAAGCGCTCGTGTTCTGTGATCATCTGTGGCAGGCGATGAACCTGATGATAAATATAGCGGGGTAAAGGTGGCAGGACGGCATCGACACAATCATAAAGCTCCACCCGTTCAAAATTCTCCGTGATCAGAACTCGCGCAGGCTGATAGCCACCGGTGTAGGCCAACGCTTTGAGAAAGGCCAGTGTATGGTCATTGGCGTCGGCTGAAAGGATCACCTGGGGATGATGTGTCTTGATAAGCGCAATCGCTTGTTCCAGGGTGTCGGCCAGGTGAGTGGGTTGCAGGATGGCAGTAACAGCTTGCAGCCATGTGGGCAGATCATCTGGCAGGATAAGCAGGCTGCTGAGTGTACGGCCATCCCCATTTTCGGAGAAATCCTCAACCCATGTGATGCTGGAATTTGTATCTACCATTGCTCAATCTGCTTTCTATTCACAACGACCTAATGTCTGACACAATTGATTCAAATGCAGACGGTCGTGCTGTGCAGTAAAGTGTGCCATTTCCAGCATGGTCGTCAGCCCAAAGATGCTGTGTCGTGCCGGGCGCTGCCAGTCTTCGGGTTGCAGCTGGCGCAGCCATTCCATCGTTTTCACTCGTTCCTGGGCAAATTGTTCTGCTGACAGCCATCCGTCCACGGCGCAGGGCAGGGCTTCTCTGGGGCCAGCAGGAGGGTGGGGATTTACCAGAAAGGGATTATCTTCTGCCAGGATGTGCTGCAAGCGCGGGCGCTGCACCGTTTTTTCGCTTTCCAGCAGGTGACAGACAATTTGCAGGATAGACCATTCCTCTGGGTCGGGATGCTGTTCCCATTGGTGTGCCTTTACCTCGGCCAGCATCCCGAATAATGCCCCAATATTCCCTCGCAGCTCTGGCTCAATCGCTTCAGAGTTTAAGGAAGGAGGATGCAGGGTCTCAAGCCAATTGTGATATACCATCTGCTCGTATAACTGCTGAAGGTCGCCGCTTGTTGCTATGCCGCCACTGTGATGGTGAAGAATATGATAAGTATTCATGCCCAGTGCCGCCGCAGGTTGAATATCATTCACAGGATCATCTCCCACCATCAGAGCCTCGTCTGGCTCTACCCCTATCCGCCCTAGAATCTCGGCATAATAAGCAGGGTCGGGCTTGGCAAAGTGCATATTATCCCCGGTGGTCACCAGCTTATAAGCTGCAAAATCATCGGGTAAACCTGCCCAGGCCAGACGCTGGCGAATCGCTTCGGCGGGGTAGAGCGGGTTGGTAGCGATGACTACCTCGTATCCCTGCTCAAGCAGATACTCTATAAGTAGGGGAGCCACTTTGACCTGTTCGCTGCAATGCACTAACGATGGGTAGAGGTGGGCATAATAATAGTCAAAC
>JBGSXK010000337.1:0-8782 GCA_041751455.1 Anaerolineae bacterium | reverse complement strand
GAATGATACTTCAACAACGCGATATTGACGTGATCGAAGCAGTGTACCGCTTTCGAGTGTTATCTCAGGCTCAGATTACCGCCTTACTTTTTGGTTCTCCTGCGACTGCACAATACCGCCTTGAAAAACTCTATGACCATCACTTTCTTGAACGAAAATTTATGCCAGTTTCGCTGGGAGAGGGAAGAAGCCCAACCCTCTACATTCTGGATAGACGAGGTGTTGAGATATTACGTACCGAGCGCGGCTATGACGAGATCAAGTGGTTTGGCACAAGTAAACGCTTGAGTGCGGATTTTCTTTCTCATTCTATCGCTGTTAACGACGTGATGGTGCTTGTCACCTTAGCCTGCCACGGACATGGCTTTGTATTAGAACAATGGCAAGGCGAGAATGAAGTCAAAGCCGATTATGACCGAGTAATGGTGCAATCTGGTACAGGCGGGCGAGAGCGAATGCCGGTTGTGCCGGACAGTTTCTTTACCCTTGTGGCAAATGAGCGTCACTACCCCTTTTTTCTGGAACTTGACCGGGGAACAATGACGCTGACCCGCTTCAAAAATAAGGTGCGAGCATATCTGACTTACTACAAATCCGGGGCATACGAGAAACGCTATGGCCTGCAAAGTATCCGTATGCTGACGATTGTTTCCACTAAAAGCCGAAGTGGGGGAGCAAAGCGTCTGGAAAACCTCAAAACCGCTACGGAGGAACTCACGAAAGAGCGTTGGTTCTGGTTTGCGTCGCTTGCTGAACTGACTGTCAAAAACATCCTGACTATGCCAGTATGGCAGCAGGCGACAGAATCAGAAGCGAAGGCATTGATTGCGACTGTCTGACCCCTTATGGAAATGCTTCTGTGACGTGCTGTAGTGCGTTTTAAGGCATGGGTAACGGTTGAGAACACTTCCTATACTTCCGAAGATCGAATTCTCTCTTGTAGCTCTGCAAAATATTCTTTTCTGTAGAAGTTTTCCTTACTGCTGTTATGGATCATGCATAAAAGTGTGAGCGCGCCGATTGGCTCTGTTTCTGCACAGGGATTCGCTTAAGTATCCACTTCTCGCCGTTTTCGTCACTGAAGATGATTGTTTTTTGTTTTCTGTGGCGGGCTTCAAAAATAATCCGTTGAATATCTCGAAGGACGTTCAGATTGCGAAGCATATGGGTGTAGAAGTTGGTTGTTTTTGAAGAGGACTGCACATACGATTATAGCATATTGATGGCCTCAGTATAAAGCTGATAATCGCATGGAAATTTCAAAGCTTGTAGAAACGACTGTATACCTCTAAGGGCAAGTATTGTCCCGTTATGAGAAAATATAACTTATGTTGTCCCTGCCATTCCTGCGTAAGCCTGGACATGATCTGATTCTAGGGAGAGCGGGCAAAACCATTCTGTCGCCGTTATATCGAGTGCCTTATCCAGCCCTGAAAGCCCACATGCATGTAATTGGACGTAGTGGTAGAGGCAAGTCGAAAGCCCTTGAGCATATCGTCTGCCAGCACATCGAAAATGGCATAGGTTGTGGGTTAATTGACCCACATTCCGCTTTGATTGACGATTTACTACGCCATCTCATCACCCGAAAGATTCTGGATAATCCAGCTATCCGAAGTCAGATTGTCTATGTTGACCCTACACGAACGGACTACGTGATTCCCTTCAATGTACTGGCGACTGAAGACGAACCTTATAAAGTCGCAACTTCGGTATTGGAAGCATTCCGCCGAACTTTTCCAACTTTGAAAGAAGCCCCTCACTTTGAAAACCTGATGACGCACGCGCTTTTGGTACTTATAAAGACCCGCAGAACTTTGATGGATTTGACTCATTTGTTGGTGGATATAGATTGGCGGGACACTCTTTTGGCTCAGGCTGGTGAACCAAAGCTCACATCGTTTTTTCATGATCGTTACGACCAGTGGGGAAAAGAAGCGCCACACATGCGCGAAAGCACGCTCAACAAAGTGACTGCGTTTGCGATTAACCCCTATCTGGAAGTCATGCTCGGCCAGCAGGAAAATCGTCTTGACCTGAAGAAAATTATGGACGAAGGCAAGATACTGCTTCTCAATTTAGGCCATCTAGACATTGAAACCAACCGCTTACTTGGCTCTCTCATCATGACTAGTTTTGAGCTTGCCATGCGCAGACGACAGAATACAAACTTGTGGCCGCTGACGATTGATGAGTTTGCGCAGTACATGGCAAATGAAGGCTCGATTACCACACTGGCACACATTCTCAGTGAAGCCCGGAAGTTTGGTTTAGGCTTGTGTATCTCGCACCAGACGCTCTCGCAACTTACCCCTAGAATGCTTGGCGCCCTTGGGAATACGGATACACGGATGATTTTTGGCGTAGATCGTTACGATGCGGAGTATCTCGCCAAAATAGTAGGCAGGATTGATACCGAAGCCATCAAGCGTGAGCCAAAAACAGATCAGCAGTATGAGCTATTCTCTTCTACTCAAGAACAATGGGAACAGTGGTATGTCTATCTGCGTTTCCAGCAACCCCGACAGGCAATGGTAATGACAGGGGATCGACCTGCCGTTTCTGTTACCACACTGACTATTCCAACTTACACGGCCACCGAGGAACAGGTTGAAGTCGTGTGTCGAGAGAGCATAGCTAGATATGGTGTGTCGTATGAGCAGGCGAAACAGAATCTTGAGTTAAGTGATTTGGGAAGTAACGAAACGCCAGGAGTACCAGAATTCCAATCAGTCTGACGTTGCTTATTTTTGCACCACGCCTGCTTGAACTCTCGTTGAGGTATATGTTATCCTGCGTGTACCATGCCACCTTGGTTTGAACGGGAACAGCCCACACCTTTTGACCACAGCCAAATAGCAGGCCGACGTGACCTTAATGGGGATGAGCTTGCACTGAAGTATCACCAACAATGGGTTGAAGGCAAAAAGTACCCAATCATTCATTTTCCTTCAGGAGCAGAACGAGAAATCACCATTGGTCGAGGAGAGCCAGCACTGCCTCATATCCACATTTTCGGCAACCTTGAACTTCCATACCAAACCACGCGCGATGAAGCATTTGACCTTGTAATTCCGGTTGCTCAGGAGCAAGGCTTTATCCTTAGCAAAGAGCATGAGCGGGGATTGCGTATCTTCAACCCCCAATCACGCCGCAGCTATGCCCTCACATTCGATAACGATGCCCGCCGAATTCAAAACGTTGAGCTATTTCCAGAATATGCAATGGAGTTGATGCCCGGAGAAATCCGCGCTGTGTTGCCACCAATTCGCAGCCAAGAGCCAAAAGAATTAGAGGCCGTTGCACCTATCAAATACTTCACACCCGATGCGAACTGGACGTGGTATGCCACTGAGTTTGACGGTGATGAGCTCATGTTTGGCCTGGTGTCCGGGTTTGAAGTGGAATTGGGCTACTTCAGCCTGAGCGAGTTGGAGAGTGTGCGCGGTGGCCTGGGACTGCCGGTTGAGCGTGACCTGTATTTCCAACCCAGAGCCCTAAGAGAGCTACAAGATTTTGAGAACTAGATGAAACCCTAACATGAGCAAGGAACAACCCCAACCTACAGAACCATTTTCATTTACGGAAGAAGAAAAGCTCTGGGATCGAGTCAGCGACCAACGGTTCAGGCAGTTATTGGATAATGACCAAACTACTGTACACAGGGCAGAACTTAGCACGAATTCGTATGGCGAGTTCCTGTTTGTGACCGTCATTCGCTCCAACCAGGAAAAGCCGGAGGTGCTGACATTTTACGGCATGGGGTATCACGAATATCGGGAATGCTGGATTACCAATTCGTGGTTCTGGTATCAGACAAACCCCTTTCCAGCCCAGATGGATCACCCTATGAACAGGGATGAAGTTCAGGAAATGTGTCAAGCCCGACAAGAGGAGATCGCTCCCTATGCGACTGAGGACACTCAGACGAAGCGTGGAAGGTTGTTTGAGATGTTAGCCGATTTGACCGATGACGATGGCGCTATCGCAGAAATGGAAGACCTGAGCGATCTGTGGGATGACTTGACTGACAACTTTGAGTAGATCACCCGAGTTCATTATAATTTGGATACCACTAGGTGATGGGAAGGATAATTATCCGATCCGTGAGGGACGGTCTCAACACCAAGTGGGCAAAAAAACAAAGACAAGGGACGGTGGTCGATTGGGATCAAGCTGTGCTGGTTGGTCAATACTTTCGGTCGCGTGGTCGGTTGGCAGTGGACGACAATGAATCGTCCCGACCAGGACTTTCATCCACTGCTCGAACCCTATAATGAACACGGCATCATGCTGGAAAGCGATCAAGTTGGAGATAGTAAAGAGGTGAACGATGGCGATGCCAATTCAGGAGCAGCAGCTGCGTAATTACACGTTATTCCAAGACCTGTCCGATGCCGCGCTGACGGAATTGGGAAAGCACTGTCAAACGGTGGAACTGCTGGCAGGGGAGACACTCTTTCAGCAGAATGCCGCCAGCGATGTGCTCTACTTACTACAAGAGGGCCAAATCCATATTGTTCGCCAGTACCCGGATGGTGAACAGGTGATTCTGGCAACGGAGGGACCTTATTATATAATTGGCGAGTTATCCATGTTGGGGAGACACCCGCGTACTGCCGCGGTCGTGGCAGTCTCAGATTGCAGCCTGATTGCCATGACCCATCAGGCGTTCGCAGCGGTATGTGAACAAGTGCCTGACGTCGCCATCAAGATGGTGGTCTATCTCGCACAACGATTGCATCGTCTTAATCTGCAAGTCAGAGAGTACGCGATCAGCAACGTGGAGGCCCGTGTTGCCAGCGTCCTTTGGTTATTATCAGGTGGCGAAGCCGGGGTGATCAAATCCAGGGTTCGCGTCAGTCGTGTTGCCCGGGCGGTTGCGACCGATGCCGACAGGGTTGAGCGGATTCTGAAAGCATGGGACGCCGCTGGGTACGTTACCTATAAAGACTCACAGGTGGAAATCCATGACATCGAGATCATCCACACCCTCGCAGGATAACCGTGGATGCATACGAACGCGCTGATTGCGAGAGCTAGAGCGCTCGAAACCGGTCATGACGGAAGCGATTGGCAATCATAAGCTTGATCTTGCGGAGGTCTTTGCCAAAGGCCGTCAGACCGTAACCAAAAGTCTCGGCAACAGCTTTCTTGCGAGCTGAGGTCGTCACCACGTAGAGGGCCAGCAGTAGACGCTGGTCGTGCTGGACCTCGAGGGCAATCTCGGTGATGTCATCGACACCCTGGCCTTGAGCGAGCTGCGCTTCCCAGGTTGTGGGTTGTTCTTCTTTGAACGTGTCTGGAAGGAGCGCCTGTACTTCCTGACGGACCCGATTACCGATCCCTGCCGCAAAGTTTTTTTTGATGCATACCTAACTGCCGGGCAGCCTCTTGCGCGGAGAGTGTGCCGGTGACGGCCTGCAACGCCACTAATTTCCTGGGGTGGTTTGCATACTGCTGGCTCATCGCGCGGAGGAAGCGGTTCACGTCGAGCGTTTCATCGACTTCAGTCGTCCAGAGCGCCTGGTTGGGTCTGTTATCCGATTGCAGGCCGATGGGCAAATATTCATCGGCAGCCTGCCAGTCGAAGGCCGGATTGGTGAAGCTCTGCTGACGGTTGTAATGGCGCTGAAACTGTTTGGGATTGCCGCTGTAGGCTATGTAAATGCCAACCCACAGTGGCCCTTTATCCACCAGCAGCTGGGGATCATCACATAATTTTTGCCACAGGCGGATAAATCCCTGCTGGACACAATCTTCTTGATCGTCCGTATTCAAGCCCAGGCGACCCGCTTTGGCGAAGGCTGCACGGCGCACAACCGGATCAGTGACAATCTGTTCCAACGTCAGGGCTCCACCCCAGCCTGTCGGATAAGTTTCGGGTAGCTGTTGACGCTTTTCTATTGGCTTGCGATACCCGTTGACCTCCGCACTCTGCTGGGTGATTGGCGGCACGATGGAGGGGTATACCACGTACTCAGAAGTATCATGGACCGCCTCAAAGAGCCTGGTTGTGACCAGACCGGCTGATTGCGCTGGTTGTGGATCGGTAGGGGAGAGTGTTTTCGGATTGCCGTGCGTTGCCTGAAGCCCATAACCCGCCAATGCAGCGGCAAGATTGGCTTTGACCTGGCGTTTGTACGCACTCAGCGTGGAGTAGCCCACGCCAAAGATGGCGCCACATCCTGCATGGTCGCCTGGGTAATCAGGCAGTAGAGACCGAGCAGTGCCAGCGGTTGATCTTCTACCTGATGAGCAATCTGTCCAATAGCGCGTTCCAGGTCAATCCAGGTATCGACCTGGTCAGTGGTCATGAGGGTCATACTCCGCTGTTTGTCGGCATCTGCGTCGTAGACGATCTTGTGATAGTGACGCTGATGGCTGAAGCGTTGGGCTTTGGAGCGGAAAACGATGGCTTGAACGATATAACGTTTGGGTTTATCGGCCAAGCATTCCGGGTCTTTTTGTAACTGCTGCCAGACCTTGAGATACCCGGCTTGCATACAGTCATCAATGTCTTCAGGGTTGGTCATGCCATGTGCTTCCCGCAGCACATAGCCGACAGTACGCGAGGTCTTTTCATAGAGGTGTTCAAAGGTGATCTGACCGAGGCCGGTGTTGTAGACCGGAGCAGGGGAAGGCTCGCAGCCATGAGAAGAAGGTAGCGCTTCTGGAAGCGCCAGGAGTCGATCCGAGTGCAAAGCGGCACTAAGCCGCTCCATTGCCCTCCTGAGACAGCACTTTTATAGCAATGAAGCGGGCAGAAACCCCATGAAGATTTCATGGTAGCAAAATCAGGCGCGGGCAATCAAGTCTCACCCAGTTTATGTGCTCTGGTTGGATGTGTTACCATGAGACATGGGCAAGGAACACCTCCAACCCCCAGAGCCATTTGCTTTCACTGAGCAGGAGAAACTGTGGGAACGCCTCAGCCACAGCCGCCTCACAGCACTGCTGAATGACGAGCAGACCACCATTCATAAGGCCGAGGTGGCCGCTAACACTTATGGGGAGTTCCTGTTTCTCGCCGTGAGCTACGCGGAAGAAGGTGAGCACCTGCTACTCACCTTCTTTGGACAGGGGTATCACGAGTACCGTGAGCGCTGGTACACAAACGAATGGGCTTGGTATCAGGCTGCGCCGTTTCCTCAAACGCTGGAACAGCGGCTTACCAGAGAGGCTACCGAGGAAGTGTTACAGGCACGCCAGGAGGAAATCGCTCCGTATGTGGCACAGGCGACCCAAACAGGGAAAGGCAAGCTGTTTGAGCTGCTGGCGGATATGACCGATGATGATGGGGCAATCGCTGACCTTGAGGAAATGGAAGACTGGTTTGACAGTCTTAATGATGTGTAACCAGTCAGAGACAAGATGTTTCAATTAAATTATGATTTAAATTTCACTACCTAACCTGAATTATGGATAAGGCGGCTCAGGAGATAGCAGCCACTAACGACCGATATTCAGTCGGATCCAGGTAAACAGATGGCTTGTTGGGACGATGCGAGTAGGCAATCAGACCCGCCATCAAATTGACAAAGAAATTGTTGACGCTGAATCAGGTCGTGCAGGATGCTCTCCTGCACGATAGCGAGGTGTTGCACGACCACAAACGCCATGCCCGTATTGGCTGGCATCACATCGAAAAATGCCTGATAAGCTTCTAAACCACCGGCAGATGCACACAGCGCGATGATTGGGAAATCAGCACCCGGTTCTTCAGCGGTATCATGTTTTTGGGTCAAGGGGATAACTTCCTGATGTTGAACTCTGGCTGATGGGGTGAGGCGGACAGAATATTAACCTGCACTCTATTCTAACGCCTCTGACGCAACTAAAACAGCAGTTGCCCGTGTGATTGCGCTGTTTTGGGGGAAATTTAACCGCGTGGCGGGTGAATGAAAGGCTGCCGATATCATGGCAGCACTGGCGGATATAATAACCTGTCCTCAGATAAGACCCGTCACGCGACAGCCTCATGCGCAAACCCTGCTGCATCGGCTGGAGTGTATTTCAAGTTAGGGGCAAGCAATATTAGGAAGACCCCTAACCCCGGCCTTGCAGGCCACCCCTTCCCCCGAATTCGGGGGAAGGGGCCAGGGGAAGGGGGTCTTGACGGATCTCCATTTTGCAAACCGCCCCCATTTCCGAATACACCCTTGCAGTAAGAATCCTAATTACTGCAATTGCATTTTTGTGCTATACTGCAAACGTCGTGCAAACTGGATATGAACGTCATTGAAAGATGGTCGCACTTCGAGAATCCCTGCCTACCTACACCAAAGTGGTTTACATCGCGGAATCCTCGCTGGGATACCACAAAATCGGCATCTCCAAGCACCCTCTGCGGCGTGCCGAAGAACTGAGCGTGCCCAATATCCTTGACCTGCATATCGTCCACACCGTCCCGGTGATGTTCGCTCACAAGTCCGAACGGACACTGCACGCCGCCCTCCACGAATATCGCATCAGCCCGGAATGGTTTAAGTTGCCCGAAGACATCCTGCGCACCCTGTGCGAATGTCACGGTGAGCATGATATGCTCGATTTCTGTGGTGTGTTTGCGGGGTGAATAGCGGTTTCCGTTTAATTGCAAAAATTCACTATTGGCTGCTACCAGTTTCAACCTCTTACAATTTGTAAGAGTCTCATTTCCTTCTTTCTTGAGTCTAACGATAGTCATTCTGAGCAGCTTTTCTATCGGCATCAGGTTATTGATTACGCTGAAGTGTCAGTCTTCTTCAAAGCAACAATTAGCCAACCTCCATAACGGACAGAC
>JBGSXK010000336.1:0-1887 GCA_041751455.1 Anaerolineae bacterium | reverse complement strand
CCCCGAAATCAAGCGCCTGCCCTAATAAATGCGAAAACAGGGTATTCGTGATGTACTCTGGTCGGCGCAAAGACTGTGGGTGAGTTGCCCATGCAGATTCCGTCCTGCCAATCACCAGGCACTCACAGTGCTGCACAGCTTCCACTGTCCTGCGCCATTCATCAGGTCGTAGTTCCACCCAACGCAGCAGACGATCCATATCAGCATAATGAATCGCGTCCACCCGCTTACTCAGCGATCTTTTGAGCGCCATATAACGCCCGTGTGACCATTCCTCGTTTACAAAGGCCAGTACACCCGGCAGCACTTTCACTGCTTCAACATCTTCCGCCCTTGCAACCGGCGGCATTGAGATGACAATATCACTGTAGACAGCTTGCAACTGCTCATAAAGGCGCTGTAACCGCCCCACTTCGCCCCGTGGATTGAAGGTCGTCGCCAGCATGACAGTCACAATAACTGCTCCATATACGCGAAAAATTCTCGAAACAGTGTCTCGAACCCAAAGCCGATTTTTAGGTTGACCAAGTCTTCAGGTCCGAAATAGCCCAATGCCTGCCCCTCATTCAGCTTAATATTTTCGGCGGGCTGGTCAATTCGCCCTACAAAGATATAGTTTTTCCCCTTAACTACAGGATGACCAGGAACCTCGACAATCTCATCCCGAACTTTCCAAAGTTTCATCGGCAGTTCCAGTTCGACTTCTTTCAGTAGTTCGCGCCGCATCGCTTCCTCTGGCGTTTCTCCATCTTCAATCGCACCGCCAAATGTCGTCCAGCAGCCGGGATAACGCAAATCCGGGCGATCATCGCGCTGTTGAAGCAAAATTTTGCCTTGCGGATTAAACGGGATTGCGCTCACACCTTCTTTATATTGGATTTCATCAGACATTCACGCCCAATTCCTTGATGACCGTATCCAGGTCTTTATCGCCCCGCCCAGAGAGGTTGACCAGAATCACCGAGTCCTTGGGCATTGTCGGCGCGCGTTTGATCGCCTCGGCGACCGCGTGCGAGCTTTCCAGTGCTGGGATAATGCCCTCAAGCTGGCTTAATTTCTGGAAAGCATCCAGCGCTTCATCATCCGTCGCCAGCGTATAATACGCCCGCTCCATGCCGCGTAGATAGGCATGTTCCGGCCCCACCGAGGCGTAATCCAGCCCGGCAGAGACGCTGTGCGTGTTCATGATCTGCCCATCGTCGTTTTGCAGCACGAATGAGCGTGTGCCATGCAGTACCCCAGGGCGACCTTTCGCCGGGTCAGCGAACCGCGCCGCGTGTTCCCCACTGGCGATGCCACGCCCACCCGCCTCCACACCGATCAAGTCCACCTGTTCATCCTCACGGAAGGCATGGAACAGGCCAATCGCGTTGCTGCCACCACCGACACACGCAATACATACATCAGGAAGCCGCCCCACCTGATCGAGCATCTGCTGACGCGCCTCCACGCCGATCACACTCTGAAAATCGCGCACCATCATCGGGTAGGGATGCGGCCCCAACGCCGAACCAAGCAGATAAAACGTGTCGCGCACATTCGTCACCCAGTCGCGGATCGCCTCATTAATCGCGTCTTTCAGTGTCTTGCTGCCGCTCTCCACCGGGATAACCTCCGCGCCCAGCAGTTTCATGCGGAAGACATTCGGCTGCTGACGGGCAATATCCACGCTGCCCATATACACATGACAATCCAACCCCAGCAGCGCGGAAGCCGTCGCACTGGCAACCCCATGCTGACCAGCCCCCGTCTCCGCGATAACCCGCTGCTTACCCATGCGCTGCGCCAACAGCGCCTGCCCCAGCGCGTTATTGATCTTATGTGCCCCGGTATGCGCCAGATCTTCCCGCTTGAGGTAAATCCTGGCCCCGCCAAGCGACTCCGTCA
>JBGSXK010000335.1:0-4963 GCA_041751455.1 Anaerolineae bacterium | reverse complement strand
AATAATAAAGATGTTGCGCCGTATGGTGCGGATTTTGTAGATGGCTATAGGAACGCCGTGATCTGTGACGCAATTATGCAGTCGGCACAGAGCGGGAGGCTGGTGGATATTCGATATTAAACTGTTGATGCGGTAAGCGATAATGATGTAAAAGGGGGCCTGAAGCCCTCTTTTTATTTGTAAAAACCAACTTCATTTACGGGAAATTTCGAAGTATTTGGCGAACGATTCACGTCACTGATGGGTAATATGAACTATGCTATGTCTTACTTTGTCCTGTCATTCATTTGGTGAAGCGTTTTCCGTATTATGATGATCCGCAATCATGCTTTATCTCCAGAAGGCCTGCGTTTAGAGCTGGTGGGCACTCAAAGAACAACGACACCCTCTGCGCCCGGAACGCGCGGTTTTCATTACAATTTCCGGCAGTTTTCGGCGTATCTGCCGGTGCTGTACTCCAAGCTGCGAATCGCGGTGATCTATGGCGGGGACAGGGCCGCTGACGGGGCGGTGATTTATCGTACAGTCAACCCGCGCCCGTGGAAAAGTTACAAGTCGGTGGCATGTGACATCTGCAACGCCCTGAAGGAAAACGGTTTTGAGCAGGTGATTACGCTGCCGGATGATATGCACCTGGCACAGCGTTTGAAAGACGAGGGTATTCACCTGGCGTGGCTGAATACTGCTGGTGTGCAGGGGTACAGCTCGGTCAGCCACGCGGCGGCGGCGCTGGAAATGCTGGGTATACCTTATATCGGGCATAATCCGCATGATGCCACCATGCTGGATAATAAAGATAACTTCAAACGTGTGCTACAAGCCCTGGGTATTCAGACGGCGCCATTTATCACCTGGCACCCGGCGAAGGGTGATCTGCTCACCGGGGAAAACAGCCGCTTCCGGGCAGTATTTGGGGAGTACGGCGGGCCATTTGTGATTAAGCCGGTTTCCGGGCGGGCATCGCTGCATATTTCCGTCGTGGAGTCGGCAGCGGAGGTGGTAAGCGCGGCGGGGAGTGTCTTCCGAGCGACACGCAACGATGTGCTGATTGAAAAATTTTTGCCGGGGCGTGAGTTCTGTGTGGCGGTTTGCGGGCCAGTGATTGGCGCGGGGAAACAGTTCGCCCAGACGCACCAGCCATTTGCTTTTTCGGCTGTGGAGCGGGTGCTGGAAGATTATGAACTGATCTTCACATCGATGGATACAAGGGCTATTACGGGAAAACGTATTCGCCCGGTTGGTGAGCAGGACCAGAACATTAAAGAAGCGCTGGTGCAACTGGCGCAACAGATTTACCATGAGCTTAACCTGGGCTATCTGGTTCGGCTGGATGTGCGGGCAGATGCAGAAGGCGTGCTGCATGTGCTGGAAGCCAACCCCAAGCCTGACCTGACGCGCGAACATGAGGGCGTAGGCAGTGTCGTGGCACTGGGGTTACGTGAATGCGCCCTGCGTTATGATGACCTCATTATGAGTCTGGTGGCAGACCGCCTGCATTATCTTTTCACTTATAACCCCGGCTGTGTATCTCATGTGGCGGCGCTGCTGGCCTGATTTCAGTCCCGCATTTTAAGCGCATTGATCAGCCCCCCTGCCTGAACAATCGCCCTGACTGATTCGGGCAGGTGCGGAAAGACAAAGCTGCCTGCTGTACAGTACAGCAGCGCATTTTCCATATCAATTTCCACTGTATCCCCTGTTTCCAGATGTGCAATGACTGCCGGGCACTCGATGACCAGCAGGCCGCTATTGATGGCATTACGGTAGTAGATGCGCGCGAAAGAAGCGGCGATGACAGCGTGAACCCCGGCTGCCTTCAGGCAGGTGACGGCCTGTTCGCGGCTGCTGCCGTTGCCCCAATTGCGTCCGGCGACGATTACGTCACCGCGCTGCACACTGGCCGCAAACGCCGGGTCGAGGTCTTCCAGCGCGTGCCGCGCCAGTTCCGTCGGGTCATGGCTGACGGTGTAGGTGCATCTGCCGGGGAAGATGACATCGGTGTTGATGTTGTCGCCGTATTTCCAGATGCGGTGGGTTATCATGTTTTACTCCTATGAGCTGTGGGCGAGTTTATGGATTGAGAATATCTGCCGGGTGGGTGATGCGTCCGGTAAGGGCGCTGGCGGCGACGACGGCGGGATTCGCCAGATAGATGGCGGAGTCACGCTCGCCCATGCGCCCGCGAAAATTGCGATTGGCGCTGCTGATGCAGACTTCGCCGGGGGCGAGTACGCCCATATGATTACCCATGCACGGGCCGCAGCCGGGTGTGCCGATGGTCGCGCCTGCATCCAGCAGGGTGGTGATGTAGCCGCAGGCGATGGCATCCTGCAAAATCTGTGACGAAGCCGGGATCACCAGCAGACGAGCGGCAAGGCGCTGGCCACGCACGACCTGGGCAGCGGCGGCAATATCCTCCAGGCGGCCATTGGTACACGTGCCGATGAAGCCGACATCCACACGAATTTGATGAAGGCGAGACACCGGCGCGATATTATCGACGGTGTGGGGACAGGCCACGACCGGCTCGATAGTGCTGAGGTCGGTGGTGTGGTGGGCGGCATAGTGCGCGTCAGGGTCGGGATAGAGCGCCATCTCGCGGAAGTGCGCCAGCCGCTCACGATAATCATGCGGGCGGGAACGCTGCAACTGCTGTTCGAGCCATGCCCAGGTGGTTTCGTCCGGGGCGATGTAAGCGTTTTTCGCGCCCATTTCGGCCATCATGTTGGGCAGTACCATACATGCTTCGGGGGACATGGCGGTGATACCCTCCCCGTCAAACTCGACAGCCCTATAATTCGCGCCTTCGGCGGAAAGCTGGCCGATGAGATGAAGGGCGAAATCCTTCGACATGACACCGGGGACAAGCTGACCGGTGAGGGTGATACGGATCGTTTCGGGTACACGCAGCCAGAGCTGGCCAGTGGCCCACAGCGCGGCGACTTCGGTGCGGCCAATGCCCGCGCCGAATGCGCCAAGCCAGCCTGCATGGGGGGTGTGGCTGTCCGCGCCCAGCAGAATCAGGCCGGGGCCGATGATCCCTTCCTCGCACAAGACCTGATGGCAGATGCCGCGCCCGACCTCGAAAAAGTTCGTGATGCCCTGTGCACGGACGAAGGCGCGAATCTGCGCGTGGTTCTGCGCGTGTCTGGGCGTGGGGGGCGGCGCGGCGTGGTCGAGGGTGATCGCCAGCCGTTCAGGGTATCGGACGCGGCCATGTGGAAGCTGGGCGAAAGTCTGCGCGATGGCGGCGGTGTTGTCGTGACTCAGCACCACGTCGGGTGTGATGTCCAGCACATCACCGGGCTGCACGGAAGCACGTCCGGCATTGCGTGCGAGGATTTTTTCGGTGAAGGTCGCGCTCATCAGCTTATGACCTCCGTCACAACAGACTGAAGGATCGCATCCACGTCATGCAGTGTGATACGACGAGAATCGGCCAGTGCTTTGATGCGGGTGGTGGCGGCACGCAGGTCGGTTTCGGAGAGTGCAAGGCCAAGCGCGGCGGCGCGATCCCGGATGGCATTCCAGCCGACGAGGCGATGGGCGACATCAATGGCGCGCTCAATGCCAAAATCCGCCGGGTTGATGGCTTCGTAGCTGGTGGGATTTTGTAGTACCGCGTTGGTATGCACGCCTGCCTTGTGATGAAAGGCGGTACGCCCGGTGATAGGGGTGTTGAAGGGCACGTCGATACCCGTTTTGCGGGCAACAAGCTGCTCAAGGTCACGCAGCAGGGTGAGGTCATATTTTTGTACCAGCGCGGGGTCGATGGTGTAGAGGCGGGCGACGAGGCCACCAAGCGGTGTAATGCCGTTGCGTTCGCCGATGCCAAGCACAGTGGTGTCAATGTGCGTTGCGCCCGCCTGAAGCGCACAGAGCGCATTGGCGATGGCACAGCCGCTGTCGTTGTGGCCGTGAAATTCGATGTCGCAGTGGACGGCCTGGCGCAGGCTGTGAATGAGGTTATAGGTGCGCAGCGGGTCGGCGATGCCGATGGTATCTGCCACACCAACACGGTTTACGCCTTCCAGATCCATCGCCCGATAGACGGTAAAGACATCGGCGAGATTACTGCGGAAGGTATCTTCTGTGCTGAAGCGGGTTTCGATGCCCTGAGCCTTGAGGTAGGACACGATTTCGCGGCTGGTTTCGATGATCTCGGTGAGGCTGCGGCCATGGCTGTACTGGCGCATATAGGCGGAAGTGCCGATGTAGATATCCACACCATCCACACCACAATCGACGGCGAGGCGGGCTTCGTCCAGGCGGGCGCGGATGTGCGTCAGCAGGCGGAAACGGCGTGGCAGGCCAGCGATGGCACGTAAGTCCTGTTCGCTTTGCGGGCTGGCGATAGGGGTGGTAAGTTCCAGATATTCTACCCCGAAGGCATCGAGCGCACGGGCGATTTCCAGCTTGTCGGTGGTGGTGAAGTGTGCGCCTTCAAATTGTTCGCCTTCGCGCAGGGTCGATTCGATGATGTGGAACTGGCGTATTGCGGGTTGAGTGTTAAACATTTTAGTTGTTAATCCTCAGTCATTGTCATTTGTATACAGCGGTGGCACAAAATAAAACGCCGCCCATCAGGGCGGCGGTGTGCGATTGATTGGTGACGCAGCGCAGCTAACCAGATGGGTCATCCGGGCGAGGGCTGGTCTTCTTCTGCTTCAGCGAGTTGGTGTATAGCATGGTATAAACCTTTTTGAATGCCGCGCTATTATTCGTGACGAAAAATAAAAAAACCTGCGCCGGGCAGGTTCACTTCAGACATCAAGCAAGCCGAAAACCCGGTCTTAAAGATCGGTGCTGGGCTTCTTCGCTTTTGTGAGGCTGAAATGTGTCATGATTGGCATACTCTTGCCTGGATATGCTGATGATAAAATATAACACATCTCTGGCACTGACCAAGAGCCAAAGCACACGAATTTTTTTGTGCAAAGAGAATAACTGGTGGTGGGGAGCG
>JBGSXK010000334.1:0-2062 GCA_041751455.1 Anaerolineae bacterium | reverse complement strand
TCCATGGAAAGTAAAGCCAGCTCCCCACCATAAATTTCAGGAAAGGCAGGCGGCTGTGCCCGGATGGGGACCACCCAGCTAATAGTGGTATCGGCTGAACCTGCCAGCAGCGTCGTGCCTAAAGGCAGCGCAAACTGAAGTAATGCCTGAAGTGTAACGCTGTTATTGTTTGTCATTCACAAAGCCCCAGGTATCGTGTCAATGATAATTTTAGTTACAGCGACACACTATGTCTATAATTCACAACACACTTCGCGTAGTTTTAGCACATAATCACAATGAGTTATTCACTTTGACCAAACTAAAAGGGGCAGGTGTCATATTGACAACCTGCCCCACAGACTACACTGGTGAATTTGCACATTTAGTTTTCGCTGCGTTTTACCCCCAGCGTCAACCTTTCGTTGTCAAACTCAAAGGCTTCACCGCTAAAGCCGTTTTCCTGGCTGCCTCTGACCAACGTCGTACCCAGTGTTTCCGAACAGATATATTCGGTAAACTGTTCAATCGCCTGTGCCAGACGTTCAGTGGCCACATAGGTGATATGGATATGATCGCTGATATTAAAGTTTGCGTCACGACGCATGGTCTGGATGCGACGTACGACCTCGCGTGCCAGCCCTTCATTAAGGAGGTCATTGGTGAGTGTAGTGTTCAAAACCGCAACATAGCCGTTGTCTTCGGCAACAGAGTAGCCCTCCGTCACTTCACGCAGCACTTTAACTTCGACCTCTTCAGGGGTCACTTCAAAGCGTTCCCCATCAAGCTCGACCACTACCTTTTCGCCCCGATAGAGCGCCTCGGCATAAGGCCGGATCGCTTCCTGCTCACCATCACGCAGGGTACTTTGCAGTCTCTTGAAGTCCTTACCGTATTTCTTCCCCAGCAAATGCGGCAGCGGGTTTAGCCTGTAGATCACTTTGACTAAGTTGCGTGCATCATCTGCTGAAACGACTCCAACCTGCTTTACATTCAGCTCGCCTTTGATGAGGTCTGCCATCCGTTCAATCACGTTTACCTCGCGTGTATCGCGGGTGGCAAACTCTACTGAGGACAGCGGCTGCCGAACACGGATACCACTATCACCAGCATTGTTACGCGCCGCCAGTCCCAGGCTCACCAACTGCTGCACCATGCGCATTTCGTTGATCGCACGGGTGTCAATCAACGCCGTGTCGTAAGCCGGCCACATGGCGAGATGCACACTCTGGGCTGCACTGCTGTCCTGTTCCGCAGCCAGATTACGATAGATAGCCTCACTCAGAAATGGCATCGCCGGGGCGATCAGCTTCGAGACTGTCAACAGGCATTCGTACAGTGTGGCATAAGCCCCCAGTTTGTCATCGTCACTTTCACTTTTCCAGAAGCGGCGACGGCTGAGGCGCACATACCAGTTGCTCAAGGCCTCGACGAAGTTCTGCACCGGGCGGGTTGCCCCCGGTACATCATAATTTTCGTAGGCCTCGGTCACCTCGCGTACCAGTTGGTGCAGCTCCGCCAGCACCCAACGATCCAGTTCATCCCGTTTTTCCAGGGGTGGCTGGTAACTGTCAGGAGTCCAGCCGTCAAGGTTGGCATAGGTAGCGAAAAAGCTGTAGGTGTTCCACAGAGTAGACCAGAACTTCTTGACGATCTCGCCTACTAAATCAGTCGAGAATCGGCGTGGATCACCGGGCGGGCCAGAAGTGTAAAGATACCAGCGGAAGGCATCTGCCCCATGCGCGTCCAGCACAGACCAGGGGTCCACAATGTTACCCTTGCTCTTGGACATCTTCTTGCCTTCACCATCCAGGATGTGCCCCAGACAGATGACATTCTTGTAGGAAACCGACTCGAACAGCATCGTACTGATCGCATGGAGGCTGTAAAACCAACCGCGTGTCTGGTCAACCGCTTCGCAGATATAATCTGCCGGAAACTGCTGCTCGAACAACTCCTGATTAGCGTAAGGATAACCCCACTGTGCGATAGGCATGGCACCACTATCGAACCAGACATCAATCAGTTCCGGCACACGGCGCATTGTCCCGCCTGTCCCATTAGGGTTGGGGAACGTAATCTC
>JBGSXK010000333.1:0-9006 GCA_041751455.1 Anaerolineae bacterium | reverse complement strand
CCGATGACACCGACGGCGATATTGCCCACCAGCCACAGATCACCGATTCCGCCCAGGCCAACCAACCCCAGCACCAGTGAGCCGAAGATGCCACCCGCCAACCCCAGCAGCACATCACCCACAGGGCCATAACCTCGCCCGCGCATCAAGCGTCCACTCAGCATCCCGGCCACCATCCACAACAGCACCGGGATAATCAACCCGGCCAATCCGGCGACCAGCCCCAGGACTGGCCCCACCAGCACCAGCACCGCGATGACCAGTACGATTACAATCAATGCAGACATATTTCTCTCCTTCGAGCTTTTCTTATAGGCCTATACGGAACTGGTGCATGAAAGTTGTACACAGCACACTGTGTCATGGCGGGCTGACTGCGCTGCAAAATCCGCCAATGGTCGTAAGACATTCCCATAAAAACTGTTACAATAAACAGAGGCAGTCGTGTCCTCCGGGCGGGCTGCTGCCTTCCTGCCCAACATGCTCCCAGACAGGCTCATGATAAAACAGCGTTTGATTCACAACCTCCCGGCACAGCCTACGCCGTTTATTGGCCGCGTGGAAGACCTCGCACAGTTGAGCGAGATGCTCACTGACCCGGCCTCGCGTTTGGTAACGCTGGTCGGGGTAGGCGGCATTGGCAAAACGCGCCTGGCTATCCAGGCCGCTTCAGAGGTACAGCGCGCGTTCCCCGACGGCGTTTTTTTCGTCCCGCTCCAGCCCGTGGTGTCCACACATTTCCTGCCTGCGGCGATTGCCGACAGCCTGCGCCTGCCCTTTCATGGACAGTCCGATCTGATCGGCCAGCTTTTCCAGCACCTGCACGATAAAGCGCTGCTGCTGGTGCTGGACAGTTTTGAGCATTTGCTGGACGCGGTGGATTTACTGGCGGAACTGCTCACCGCCGCACCGCAGGTCAAGCTGCTCGTAACCTCACGTGAGGTATTGAATCTGCGCCAGGAGTGGGTATATCCCATGAGTGGGCTGCGTTACCCCCTGAGCGAAGAAGACTCCACCCCGGAAGATTACGGCGCGGTGCGCCTGTTCGTGAAGTGCGCGCAGCACATCCGCCCGGATTTCAATCTGGCCGAGGAACAACGTGGTGTAATCCGCATCTGCCAGCTTACCGAAGGGATGCCGCTGGCCCTGGAACTGGCGGCCTCGTGGCTAAAGGTGCTGCCCTGTCAGGTCATCGCTAATGAGATTCAGCGCAATCTGGATTTCCTCAACACCAACATGCGCGATATTCCTGACCGTCATCGCAGTATGCGGGCCGTTTTTGACCAGTCGTGGGCGCTGCTGAGTGCCAGCGAGCAGGAGGTATTCGCCCGTCTGTCGATTTTCCGCGGTGGCTTTGACCGGTCAGTGACGGAGGTTGTCGCAGGGGCCAGTCTGTTCGAGCTTTCCAGTCTGCTGGATAAATCGCTGATCCGGCGCGAGGCAGAAGGCCGTTACCAGATGCATGAATTGCTGCGCCAGTATGCTCAGGAAAAGCTGGACGAGCAGCCTGGGGCGCATCAGCAGACTGCGGGCCAGCATTGCGCGTATTATGCTG
The DNA here is from genome assembly GCA_041751455.1 of Anaerolineae bacterium. GTDB lineage: Bacteria > Chloroflexota > Anaerolineae > Aggregatilineales > Phototrophicaceae > JAIOHN01. Next base: position 7,451 of record JBGSXK010000333.1, on the reverse strand, counting down.
CTTTTGCCCACCAGCACCGCTGGAATCTCTCTAACAGCACAGCGGACAGCGCCTATACGACTGTGATGGAGAATATTGATAATCTGTGGGCGGCATGGGCCTATGCGCTGGAACAATGTGATGCCTCACTGATTGACCAGTTTCTGGTGACTCTCTATCGCATCCACGATATTCAAAGCCGTTATACCGATGGTGAACGCAGCTTCCGGCAGGCAGTGAACTGCCTGGGGGTGGATAACACAGACAGCAGTGCACTGACAGTGGTACAGGCACGTGCCTGTCTGCTGCTGGGGCTGTGCCTGCAAAGCCTGACACATTACGATGAGGCCTTCGCGTTGGTGGAAATGAGCCTGCCTGTCCTGCGCAGCCACGATGCGCGCTGGGAAGTGCGCAATGCGGAAGCCTGCCTGGGCAATATTGCCTACTCCCGCAGCGATTACCTGCACGCGCGCGATCATTTTGAGCAGGTGCGTATTCTGCTGCGTGAGAGTGGCGAGGATACCCCCGCTTATATTAACGCACTTATGCGCCTGAGCGATCTGTCGGCAGTGTTAGGGCATTTTGAAGAGGCACGCGCCCTGTTGCAGGAAAGCCAGCCTTTGCAGGAAGCCTATGGCAGCAAACAGAGTCGGATGCGCCTGCTGGTGACCATGGGCGATATTGAGTGCAAGCTCGGCAATTTTGACAAGGCGCAGACCGATTTTGAGGCGGCGCAGGCCCTGGCCGAAGAACTGGAAGCACGGACGACAAAAGCTGTCGCACTGGTCAGCCAGGGACGGGCGGCCTTTGGCATTGGTGACTATCCGCACGCGCAGGCATTGTGTGAGGAGAGCATTGTCCTGTGTGATGAGATTCATAACCTGTGGGGCAAGGCATTTGCGCTGGTCCATCTGGGACGCACCTGTCATGCCCTGGGGCAGGTCGAGGATGCGCGCCAGCATTATTATGACAGCCTCGCGATCTGCGAGGACATCGGCGGTTACTGGATTATGGTGGTCGCGCTGCGGTATCTGGCACGGTTGGAAGTGCAGCATGGACAGCCCGCAGTAGCGCTGACCATGCTTGGCCAGGCACTGGAAATTGCCGGAAAAATTCAGACACCGCCGCTGCTGCTGGATGTCATTGGCGGCATTGCCGAGGTCGCTGCCGCCTGGGGGTATCACGAACATGCGCACCAACTGGCGCTCTATCTGGCACAGCATTATGCCAGCGAATATGACTCACGGGTGACTGCCGGGGCGGTGCTGCTCCAGGTCAGGCGGGATACCCCACCACTGCTGACTGCGCTGCCACTGGACACACTCGTGCCCACACTGCTGGAAACTGTGCAAAGCCGCTTTCAACAGCCTTTATCGCCGCTGCCCGCTGAGCAGCCTGTGGCCGAGATGCGCACCCCTGTCGCCGAGCCAACTGCGGTCAATGGCAGCGCACGCGCTATGACCGAAGGCCTGCTTGGCCCACTCTCTGACCGTGAACTAGAAATCCTGGGGCTGTTGGCCGCCGGGCTGACCAATCAGGAAATCGCGGATAAACTGTATCTGGTGCTGGGCACGGTAAAAGCCCACAACCACAATATTTTTAGTAAGCTGGGGGTACGTAACCGCGTGGAGGCCATCGCGCGCGCGCGCGCTTTACGGTTGATCTGAGTCATGTCTGATCTGGCAGCAATCCCCCGAGAGCGCTTTACCGATTTACGAATGGTGCGGCTGATAGTGCGCCTGGGCAGCTTCAGGGGCGAAATCCTGGGCTGGGGCTTCTTTGAGCCGCGCTGGTGGCGCAATTACCTGCATACCCATTCTTTTTTTGAGATTTGTTATGCCTACCAGGGACGCGGGCTGTTCCATATCAATGGTGTGGATTACGCGGTGCAGGCCGGGGAGGTGTTTGTTGCCAAACCGGGCGAACCGCATGAGATTATCTCGTCGGAGGATGATCCGCTGGGGATTTACTTCTGGTCTTATACTCTGGTGCCGCCGCAAAAATCCGTGCCCGAAGCAGGCGAGGTTGATGTGCTGCTGTATGCTTTTCTGAATGCGGTACGCTGGGTAAGCGCGCAGGTGCCTGCCATGCAGTCCACACTGACACTGCTCACTCAGGAAATCGTACTGCGGCAGCCGGGATACTTGCCGGCTGTCGAGGGACTGGTGAGCAAGCTGCTGCTGGATACAGCCCGCGCCGTGACCGAAGTCAGCCCTTCAGAAACCTCTGACGCGCCCGCTTATAACCCGGCGGAGGCCACTGTTCAGCAGATTGTGCGTTACCTGCATGACAACTACAGCCGTCCGCTGGCGGTGCGTGATGTGGCGGCGCAGGTTCACCTGAGCGAACGTCATACCAACCGTCTGTTTCGCCAGATCATGGGCATTCCCATTAATGATTACCTCACGACATTTCGGCTGAAGGTAGCAAAACAGCTTTTGCTTAACCGCCAGCTTTCTGTCACGGAAATTGCCTATGCCAGCGGCTACCGTGATGTGCGTTACTTCATCACTTTGTTTCGCCGCCATACCGGGCTGACTCCCTCGGCTTTTCGCCAGCGCGGCGGGACACAGTTTTTATAGTACAGGTGGTATCGCCTGCTTTGGCCGTCTCTGGCTTTTTGCACAACCAGCCCTATATGCGGCACAATGGTCAGTAATTTCTATTGTAAATGGTGTGGTAGGATGAGCACATGCGCCTATTGGGTTGGATGGTATTGGTGGCAGCGCTGTGTGTGGCGGCATTTCCCCTGGCCGCACAGGACAGCCTCACTCCGGTAGTAAGCCTCTCTGTCGAGGCCGGGTATAACGGTCTCTTCCGCGAAAATGAATGGGTGCCCCTCAAAATTCGGGTAAGCAATGATGGCGATGCGGTGTCCGGGCGGCTGGTCGTAAGGCCAGAAACCAGTGGTAATGCCTTTACGAACACGTTCAGCCTGCCGGTGGATTTGCCTGCCGGGTCACGGCAGACGGTGTTTTTGTACATCACGGCGCGGAGCTTTGCCACACAGGTGCGTGTGGAGCTGATTGGCGAGGAGGGGCAGGTGGTGGCCTCGCGCGAAACTCCGATGCGTGGTGTAGCGATTCAGGATCAGATTCATATCGTACTTACACAGTCCAGCACTGGCTCGGTGGATCTGATGCGGGTTCATGCGGGCGGATTTAATGCGTTTCAGAGTAACTGGCTGATCGAAGACCTGCCCAGCCATGTGATGGGGCTGGAAGCGGCCAATACGCTGTTCTTCAGCGATATTGACAGCGGTACAATGAGCATACAGCAGCGAACCGCGCTGGCGGATTGGGTGGCGCAGGGTGGCCATTTAATCGTGGCCGGAGGTGCGAACTGGCAGGCCACCGCCAGTGGGTTGGTCGATCTGCTCCCATTGAACCCGAACAGCACCGACACAGTGGAGAACCTGGACGAACTGGCCATGCTGGCGAACCGGGATGTCGGACTCGTGGGCGACACGGTAATTGCCACAGGGGAGCTGGCGGATGATGCGCGAGTGCTGGCCGCTGCGGGGGAAAGCCCGCTGATGGTGCGGCGGTTGCATGGCCTGGGGACGGTGGATTATCTGGCGGCAGACCCGGTGGCACAGCCGCTGGTGGGCTGGGGTGGCCTGGATGATCTGTGGTTCACACTGGCGAGTTCGGTCAGCCCACACCCCACCTGGGCTGAGGGTTTTCATGATTATGATCGGGCGACGACCTCGGCGGAGACTCTGCCGGGGTTCGATCTGCTGCCCAATGTGCTGCCGCTGTGCGGTTTTCTGGCGTTTTATGTGGCGCTCATTGGCCCGTTGAATTATGTGGTACTGAATCGTATCAATCGCCGTGAATTCGCCTGGCTGACTATCCCGGTGTTTATCATTATCTTCAGCGCGCTGGCGTGGATGGTGGGCTTTAACCTGCGTGGCAATACCGCGACCCTCAGCCGTCTGGCAGTGGTGGAGTCGTGGCCGGAAAGTGAGCGGGCACAGGTGAACGGGCTGGTAGGGCTGCTCTCACCACGGCGTACCACCTACACACTGACGCTGGATGACGGCAGCTTCGTGCGCCCGATTTCACGCAGCATCTCTGCTAATCCATTTGCCAGCAGTGTGCAGGCCAGCACCGAAATCCGCCAGGGCGAGACTTTCCGTGTCGATAATTTCCTGGTGGATGCCAGTTTCATCGCCACCTTTGCGACCAGCGGTACGATGGAGAAACCCGCTATCAACGGGCAGGCCTCGCTTTTCTATGACAGCGCGCAGCGTACCTGGGCGGTGCGTGGGTCGGTACGCAATGACAGCGAAGCCACACTCAACGCTCCGGTGATTCTGGCACGTGGCGAACCGCTGATGCTGGAAGGGGCGCTGAACCCCGGTGATGTCAAGACATTTGATTTTCCCCTGGGCAACCGCCCCGAACCTGCCGCACCTTCCCCGCTGGAACGCAGTCCGGGTGTGATTTTGCCGCGCTTCAGCTTCCAGCGCTTCGCACAGGACGTGATCGCTTCCGAGCGCAGTATTATCGACATCATGGGGGCGGAACTTTATAATGTACGCGCCTATAACGCCCCAATCGGCAGCAGTGTAGTGGAACAGGAAAATCGGCGGCGACAGTTCTTCCTGTCATCGTTTATCAATGACCATTATTTCTCGACGGCACGTAATAATGGTGTCTATCTGGCTGGCTGGTCCGATGTCATGCCGCTGCAAACTGACCTGGGCGAGGCAGCCTGGGAAGCAGTCGATACAACACTGTATATCGTAAAACTGGCTGTCGATCAGGCTGTGACGAGGGAAGTTGTGCGCGTGGGGGCGGATCAGTTTACATGGGTGACACAGGAGCGGGTGGGGGTCACGGATACGCTGGCCCCGGTAAACACAGTCCTGCAGCCGGGTGATCTGGCGGTCTTCCGCTTTACCCCTGTGCCGGATATGGTGCTGAATCAAGTGAGCGCGCTGCGGCTGTTTATTGACACGCCGGGTACGCTGCGGGCAGGCATCCCGCTGGAAGTGTGGAACTGGCAGACCCAGGCGTGGAGCGTGGTGGAACTGGCACCGCTGGCCGACACGCCCAATGTGGCCGAAATTATCCTGGATAGCCCTGCACCTTACCTGGGGGCGCAGAACGCGGTACAGCTTCGCCTCGCGGCAGATGAAACCTCCAGCTTCGCGCGTTATGTGCGTATTGGAGTGGAGCAGGCTGGGCGCTTTTGAATGTTCAGCAAGCTTATCACGGGCACGATGTTAAGCGTCGATCACACCGAAAACTCATAAACTCAGGGTATACTATAGGCATGTCGGCATAGCAGGGTTTAGTAAACATGAGCCTGATTATCGAAACTAAAGACCTCCTTAAGCGCTATGGGAAATTCACAGCCGTAAACGGGCTGTCGGTGGAAGTACCCGCCGGGTCGATTTACGGCTTTGTAGGGCCAAATGGGGCGGGCAAGACCACGACCATGCGTATGCTCACCACGCTCACACGCCCGACAGAGGGAAAAGCTTGGGTGGCTGGGCATTCCGTTACGGAGGAGCCGCGCGCGGTACGCCGGGCAATTGGCTACATGCCGGATGAATTTGGTGTGTATGACGATATGCGTGTATGGGAATACCTCGATTTTTTCGCCGCGTGTTATGACATCGCTGAAAATGAACGTAAACGCCTGATTGAGGACCTGCTGGAACTGGTGGATTTATCGCACCGGCGCGAGGATATGGTCGATAAGCTGAGCCGGGGGATGAAGCAGCGGCTTTCGCTGGCGCGAACGCTGGCACATGACCCGGCGGTTTTGATTCTGGACGAGCCAGCTTCAGGGCTTGATCCGCGTGCGCGCGTGGAAATCCGCGAACTGCTGGTCGAACTCTCAAAAATGGGCAAAACCATCTTTTTCTCATCACACATCCTGGCCGACGTGGCTGAAATCTGCACGCATATCGGTATCGTTGAGGCCGGACAGATGGTCATGCAGGGCAGTATGGACGAACTGCGCAGCCAGCTCACCCCACACCGTGAGATTACTATCACGGTGCGTAATGATAACGTGGCCGAGGTGGTGAAATCCACCGTAAGCAGCATTGAAGGCGTCATTAGTGTCATGATGTTAGAGCCAAAAGGCGGGCGCTCACGGGTGCGGCTCGATTTCACAGGTGATGATGAGGGTGTCGAGGCACTTAATCAACGGCTGGCCGAGTCAGGTATCGCTGTCCTGGGCTTCAACGAGGAAACCAAAGACCTTGAAGCCATGTTCATGAGCGTGACAAAGGGTATTGTCACGTAATTAGGGATATACGAGTCGCTGGGATTCTGGTGGATAGGGTGCTGTTCGGCTCATAGGCGCAGCAGTATGCCACGCTAAAGTCGGATACTGGTGTGCGGGTGATGCTGGCTAAGGAATTATTGTAATGGCAGAACAACAAGTGGAATGGGTCACGATGCCGGAAGAAGCGCTTACACCGCGCGAAACCCGGCTTGACCGGGCGGCGGCGGCGTTGCGCTGGGGGGCGCTGGTGAATGCCGGGATGGTGGTACTCCTGCTGGTGCTGGCGCTGGTAAGTGGCTTGCAGAGTAATGCTGGCTTATTTACAACACTGCACAGCGCGCTGCTGGGGCGGGTGAACGCGGCAGATGATGCGGCAGTAGCCATTGTGATTTTAATGATTCTCCTCAATATCAGCCTGCTGCTGGTGTTGATGGTCGGGGTACTGGCGCGGGAAATCTGGGTGATCCCAGGGTTGGCGCTTGCCGTGCTGGTCAACGTAGGTGCATTGGTTCTGGCGGGATTTACACCCGCGCTGGTGACAGTGATCACGGCAGTGGCGGGCGCTGTAATCTTCAGGCGAGACTGGCGGGCTTTTCGCATCAATCCGGTGATGCTCAAAGAACTGCGTGGCAGGATGCGTGGTGTCCGGGCGTTTATTGTCCTGTCGATCTACCTGGGTTTGATGAGCGGCTTCACGGCCCTGCTCTATCTCATCCTCATCGCCCAGAATCAGGCCGCTGGCTCGGCCAGCGCGGGACAGATTGGGCGGCTGCTGTTTGTGGGACTGGTGGGCATTGAACTGCTGCTGATTATCTTCATTGCCCCGGCCTTTACCGCAGGTGCGATCACCGGGGAACGTGAGCGGCAGACCTATGATCTGCTGCAAACGACGCTACTGGCAAGCCCTTCGTTTGTCATCGGCAAGCTGGAATCAGCACTCAGCTATATTCTGCTGCTATTGTTTTCGGCCATCCCACTGCAAAGCATCGCGTTTTTGTTTGGCGGTGTGAGCGAGGCTGAACTGGTGCTGTCGTTTGTCATCCTGGCAGTAACGGCCATTGCCTTAGGGACGGTGGGTATTTTCTTTTCCTCGACCACGCCGCGCACCCTCTCGGCCAGTGTGCGCTCGTATACGGTTGCGCTGGCGGTGGTATTTGGCATCCCGGTTCTGGTCAATTTCCCCCTCCTGAACGCCTACCTCAATGCAGTGTCGGGCTTTGGAA
>JBGSXK010000332.1:0-6875 GCA_041751455.1 Anaerolineae bacterium | reverse complement strand
TCTGGGGTGAATGTCACTTCCGCCTGGACAGCCATAGCGATAATTTCTGGCATGGCGGCGGCAGTGGCAATCCCTGGCGGTGTAGGCGAAGCGGTTTCAGTGGGTATGGCTGTAGGGGTCGCGCTGGGTTCTTCGGTGTGTTGGTCTTCGGCAGCAGGTGTGGCAGCGGATTCTGCATTTTCGCCATCGGGCACCGGGGTATAGGTGCCATCTTTGGGCGGCACCAGGAAGATCGCGCCCACTTCCAGCAGATTGCCTTCCAGCGTGTTCAACTGGCGCATATAGGCCAGGTCGTCCCAGGTGTAACCGTAAATCAGCGCGATGTCGCCCAGGGTATCGCCGGGCTGGACTTCGTGCATGATATTACCAAACTCGTCCTGACCTTTGATGTATGAGGGGGGCACATAAGGGGCGCTCGCTCCACCCCCGCCGCTGCGGGCGACCTGAGGCGCGCCGGGGGGTGGCCCGCCAGCATTGCCAAAGACGAGTACATAAGTGGTCACGCTGCCTGTAGCGATGCCAACGCCTATATCGCTGTAACGGCTGTTGACCATGCCGTTGTAATGAATGGAAGAATTAACCCAGTAGCTCCAGGCTGTATCCACGCCTGCGCCTGTACCGCCGTAGATATTCTCGCTTACATCCACAGTGGGATAACCCGCGTTGAGGGCGCGCCCGCGCGGGCTGGAGCCATCCGGGCGGTTATGGCTGATGACTCCCGTGTCAGCCATCCACTGCGCCTGCGACTGCGCCGCTGCGCTTAACGCGCCGTTGAGCGTGTAAGGCGGCAGCCCCACCGACGCGCGGAGGTTGTTCACACGGGCAACCAGATCACCACCCTGCGCCAGCGTTAACCCCGGCGCACTGGCAAACAGTAAAAAACAGAGAATCAATAGTCTGCGTTTCATGGCATTATGATAACACGGAAGGGTTATTGCTTCGCAAGTGTCAGTTTAGTGCCGCGCCGGGTTTAAAACATCAGGCGGTTACCACCTAAATCTGCTTTAAAAGCCGAATACAGCCGCGCCTGCCGTCGGCAATTAAGGGACTAGAGCGCGAAAAGGCTGACCAAGGTTTCGCCTTTTTTCAGTTTGAGCCTGCCTCTGTCGTGGTCGGCCTGTGTAACCTGGAGCAGGCGCTGGCTGGTAGCGGCGTAGAGGTTGTCATGCATAGGGGTGACGCTGGCGATGGCGCGACGGGTGGTGATCTTCAGGCCGCCACTGCTCAGGCTGCTGGCCTGGGAGATCACGGCGGAGTCAAGGCAGTTAAGATGTCCGTCTGAGGTCGCTGTGAGGAACTGTACAGGGTCATGCAGCGCGAAGGCGGCAATCACCGGGTCGCCAGGAGTAACGGCCATCGCCCGCCCTTCCAGCGGTTCCAGCAGCAGGCGGTCGATACGCAGTGCGCGCCCACTGGCACTGAACAGGACGATCTCGCCCTCAGCTGGCCGTTCGATAAAGCAGATCGGATTACCGCGCAGGCGTGGGATGTGATAGGGTACGGGCTGCTCGATGCGCGCCCGCAGCGGCTCGGCCTGGAACACCTTGTAATAACCGCTGGTGGTGATGAGCAACGCCCATTCCCGCGTGCTGAACTGCCCCCAGTTCATCAGTCCGGTCACATGCTCGTCGCCGAAATCGTCTTTGTGAAAGCCCTCAGTCTCGGCCAGGCTTAGCCCCAGGTCGCGCAAGCTTTGTAGTTGGCGTGGTGTTTTGAGCGTGAAACGATAATCGGAGGTCGCCAGCAGCATCGGCGCATCGGCCAGCGCCGCGCTCACCTGCTGCGCACGGTCAAGCGGAAGGCGGGTGGATGCGCCGATTGCCAGCAGTGCCGGGTCGTCATAGAGTTCTGCCGTCACGTCATGATCGTGCAGCCGCGCTACCAGCCCCACCGTCGGCGCATCGGGCGTAGCCTGCGTCTCAGTAAAGGCGATGTATTTCTTCATCACCTCGAAATCAATGGCGGGCAGGCCATCACGTGCCTGATTAGTCGCGTGTTCATAATCGCGCGCGCGATGCACCTGCGCGTCCAGCTCGCCCTGTTCGATATGATGCGCGATGATGCCCAGCCCGGAGGTCACGCTGCTGAACACATCCAGGCTGCGCACTTTATCCCTCCCAAAGCGCTGTTCGAGCATCTGCACAAAAGCCGGAATCTGCGACGATCCCCCGGTGCGGATCACCGCGTCAATATCGCCGGGGCGCAGCCCTGCCTGCACAATCAGGTCGTCCAGGTAGGCGGCGATGTCGTTCAGGTCAGCGCGGATGATGCGCTCAAATTCTGCTCGTGTGACCATCTCGCGCACGGTGAATCCCTCACCATCCAGCTTAATTACGGACTGTGGCGCGCTGGAAAGTTCGCGTTTGACCGTCTCCACGATGTCGAACATGCGCAGGCCGTAATTGGTGGAGATCAACTGGCGCAGGGCGCGTATCTGGCGCGGGCGCTGTGCCCCCTGCTCGATGCGTTTGATCGCTTCCATAAAGCCAGGCCTTTGCAGCACCAGCATATCCTGCCAGTTAGAGAACGCCTCGTAAAAGCTGCTTGGCACAGGCAGACGTTTATCGCCATCACGGTAGAAACTGCCCTCGCCGAAGTGCGGCGGCAGCTTGGCGCGCACCAGCTTCTGATCGAACACATCGCCAGCGATGGGTACACCACCATTGGCCAGCACCCGCCGCGTTCTGGGGTTGCCCACACGCACGATGCTGATGTCCAGTGTCCCACCGCCAAAGTCGAAGATCAGTACATTCTGCTCCCCGGTAATCGTGCTTTCATAATGGTGCGCGGCGGCGATGGGTTCGTACTGCAACCAGACTTCCTCAAACCCGGCGCGAAAGGCCGCTTTCAGCATACGCTCCTGCGCCAGCTTGTCCGCTCCGGCATCAAACGAGTAGCGCACCGGCCTGCCCAGCACAATCCGCCTGACCTCGGTCTGCAATTCCTGCTCGGCACGGCGGCGGGCGATATACAGATAGAGCGCGATAATGTCTTCCAGAAAGTAGAAATGCGATCCTACCACAGTGCCCAGATAATTGAGCGAAGGCAGCCCCATCTTAAACGAGAGAAACAGGCGGCCTGGTTCCAGCATGTCCTTCTCGATATAAACATATTTCTTGAATGTCGGCAGATCAGCAAAAGTCTGTTCGATTTCGCCGACCACCACACGCTCGATCAGCACGGGGCGGTTGAGATTTTGCTCGTAATAGGTATCGACGGCCTCGCGCCCGATATACACCTGGCGGTCATTAGTGACATACAGCGCGGTGCGGGCAATGGTGGCGTTCTGGCTAGTATGATCCAGTGGGATGAGGCGGAGTTGGTGGCCGTCATACGTGGCCATCCCAGAATTGGTAGTGCCAAAATCCATGCCGATGATCATCGTTTCCCTTTCTTGTCGCGGCAGACGGGACTGAAGAGGGCGATTGTCCCTGTAAAGCAGGACACCGAACATTCATTGATGAATATGAGGCTGATGAACAGTTAAAGTCTGTGGCCGAAGGTTCAGAACGGGCAATTATAGTTCAGGTCGTGCTGCTGTGAAAAGGGTGAACTTCCAGATACTGCGCAAGAGGTCTGTTCCTCATTGTTTCTTCCTTAAACTGGCACTGAATGGCAGTGCTGCGGCTGGATTTGGCAGCGCGGCAGCGGATATGGTGAGGACATCGCAAACAGCTTAAACCGGAAAGCGAGGTTTCCCGGCTATGGCCACACTGATTTCTTCTACATCTGCATCTGCCCCCGCCCGCGACAGTCTGCTGCGTAATGCCCTGCGGGGTAACGGCCTGTTCTCTGCGCTGACGGGCGCGGCCTTTATCCTGGCGGCGCAGCCTATTGCTCAGCTTATGGGTGTATCGCCAGAAGCAGCCATCGTCTTTATCATGCTGGGCGTGGGGCTGCTGGGATATGCAGCACTGCTGTGGGTGGGGGCGAGCCGTCAGGCCCTTGACCCCCGCTTAGGCTGGCTGGCAACCGCCGCCGACATCGTATGGGTGGTGGGCAGCATATTGATACTGGCGCTCGATCTGTTCAGCCTTAGCACCGAGGGGCGCTGGCTGGTGTTGATTATCGCCGCCATCGTGCTGGATTTTGTCATCGTGCAGGCCATTGGGCTGCGCCGCCTGCGCGCATAATCACCTTACACTTCCTCATGTCATACCCAAAACAGCCTGTTTGCACGTCAGGTTGTTTTGCTTTAAGCTCATCCCGACATCAAAAATAACAAACTTTTAGTGAAGAAATGTAGTGTCAAGATCAAATTAAATTTTTCTTCTGTAACAATCCTTGCGCAACGCTGGCATTTAAACTGTGTTTAAATATAATAGGCTCATTCGTTTAAGTTCATATAACGCTTTCATAATGTCCGATATTATATGTGAAGATAAGAGGTGGTGCACACGATGCAAATTGACTGGTCTGGAGTTATTTTGGTAGTGCTGCTCAGCTACCTGTTAGGGTCAGTGCCCACCGCCTATGTGATTTCTTACGCCAAAGGCATTGATATCTTTGGCGTGGGCAGTGGCAACATGGGTGCAACCAATGTCGCGCGGGCGCTGGGCTTTTATTGGGGGGTAGTGGTGTGGCTGCTCGATATGGGCAAGGGCATCCTCGCAATTCTTATTGCTCGTGAAATCATGGTCGATAACCCCTCTGCCGCCACTGCTATCGCTGCCGTGTTCGCTATCGTCGGTCACAACTGGTCGATCTTTGCCGCCCGGCTGACAGGCAAGCTGCGCGGGGGCAAAGGCGCATCCATCGCCTTCGGCACCCTGTTGATTATCGCGCCGGGTATTGTCCTGGGCATCAGTCTGGTGGGCGGAGCTATCCTCGCGATCACCCGTTATATGTCGCTGGCCGTGCTGGTCATGTTCACCATTTCTACAGCATGGATGATTATTCTTATCAATCAGAATTTACTACCCCCCGAATATAGCTTTTATGTCACTTCTGTCGCAGCACTCATACTTTACCGCTTCCGTGATAATATTTTTCGTCTCATCCAGGGCACAGAGCGCCGTCTGGGTGAACGTGCCTGACAGGTATGAAAAGGGTGTTCATCACCGCCACAGGTCTGCTGCTGACTGTGGCGGTTTTTCTGGGCGCATGTGCCCCGGTCAGCCCGCCCCAGCCGAGTGCTACACCCGGTCTCTTTCCCACCCTGGCGGATACACCGCAGCCTGTCACCCTGCCGCCCACCTGGACACCAACCTTTACCCCCACACCCGCCCCACCGACGGCCACCCTCACACCGCCACCTTCCCCTACACCCGCGCCCACCCTGACTGCCGCCGAAATCTGTGACAGCCTGACACTGCTCTACGAAATTCCGCCGCGGCATGTTTACCGCTGGGAGCAGGTGATTCCGTTCGCATTCACGATTGAGGCCGATGATGTCGTGGTGCGCTTTGTGGCAACACACCACGCCACCGAGGAAAATCAGGGGTTGCAACTGGAAGGCGGCCAGAGCTATTTATTCGAGTTTCAGGTGAGCCTGCTGCCGCGCCCCGGCCTGTATGACTGGTCATTAGTCGTCCACAGCCCCCACTACGGCGACCTGTGCGCGCGCGAGGGATTGTTCTTCGCGCTGCAACTGGGCACTCCCGCACCAGAGATCACCATGACCCCAGCAGATTAGAATGATGGCATCCTGCCTGGTGAGATTTTATAATCCGGGCATTGTGAAGCTGTGAGAAAATAAACCCGTGATGAATGATCTGCTGCGCTGGCGCGAGGAATTCCCGATACTGCGCTACAAAACCTACATGGTAAGCAATTCACTGGGCGCGATGCCGCGCGCGGTTTATGACAGCCTGCACCATTACGCTGATACATGGGCGGAGCATGGCGTACAGGCCTGGGGCGAAGAATGGTTCGCACTCAATGGCGTTATTGGTGACAAAATCGGCGCGATTATCGGTGCTCCCGCTGGTACTGTGTCCATGCACCAGAACGCCAGTCTGGCTACCAGTGTGTTACTCAGCGGCATGAATTTCGAAGGCAGGCGCAACAAGGTCGTGATGGATGCCATGACCTTCCCGACGATCTACTATGTGATGAAAGCCATGCTGCCGCCGCATATTGAGATTGAACTGGTGCCCAGTCACGACGGTATCACCCTGGATACTGAGGCGCTGCTGGCGGCGATTGATGAGCGCACCGCGCTGGTGCCCATCAGCCACGTGCTGTTTCGCAGCGCCTACATCATGCCCGTACAGGCGATTATCGAGAAGGCACATCAGGTTGGCGCACAGGTCCTGCTGGATGGCTATCACAGTGTCGGCATTATCCCGGTGGATGTTGGCACGCTCAATGTGGATTATTATGTGGGCGGGGTGCTGAAGTGGATGTGTGGCGGCCCCGGCGGGGTTTTTCTTTATGTGCGGCCAGATCTGATTAAGACGCTCAGCCCGAAGATCACTGGCTGGTTCGCCCATAAGCGCCCATTTGCCTTTGAGGTGGACGAAATCGAACTGCGCGATGACGCTTACCGTTTTGTGTCGGGCACCTTTGGGGTGCCCTCGCTCTATGCCATCCAGCCGGGCATCGACATCATCGCGCAGGTGGGCGTGGATGCTATCCGCGCCAACAGCCAGCGCCAGACCGCGCTGCTGGTGCAACTGGCAAAGGAGGTCGGGTATCCGCTCAACACCCCGCTTGACGCGGCACAGCGCGGCGGCACGGTGACGCTCAACCCACCCCACGCCTATGAAGTGAGCCGGGAACTGCTGGCACGTGACATTCTGGTGGACTATCGTGAGCAGGCCGGGATTCGCGTGTCGCCCCATTTTTACAATACGGATGAAGAGATTGGACTGGTGATTGACAGCATCGGGGAAATTCTGGCAACGGGCACATGGGAACAGCACGCGACCAGC
>JBGSXK010000331.1:0-4468 GCA_041751455.1 Anaerolineae bacterium | reverse complement strand
CGCCCCTTCTGTTTAGGCAGAAGGGGTTGGAGGGTGCGGCTGCTCAGAACTCAGCACCTTTTCCTGGGTGGCATCCACATCACGGTAAGTCCAGTAACGGTTGGCAAAGAAATTCCAGAACATCACCACCACCACGCCGATAATCTGTGCGAACATCGTTCCCAGGCGTTCCTGCACATCGGCTGCCGCTGCAAAAGTGGGCAGCAGGTTCTGCAAAAGCGGCTGTAGCGGCGGGTAGAGGGCGATCCCTAGCGGCAGATACGCCAGGCTGATCCATGCCGTCCGTGCCAGCCAGCCCACCGTGCTGATAAACGTGAACTGGATCAGTTGCGTCCGCACCGAGCGCGAGCGCGAGTCAGGGTAAGTCCAGAAGCGGTTCCAGATAAAATTACTCAGAATAGCGGCCAGGAAAGCCACTGTGGTGGCGATCACTACGCTAGAGGTGCTGGTTGGTGGCAAAATTGTGGCCTGTAACACCACCAGAGTGCCCAGGTCCACCACAAAACCTATTGCGCCCACCACGGCGAACTTAAGAAAACGCTCCACTTCTTTCGATTTCTCACCAAAGCGGCTGGCAAACTTGAGAATCAGCCCGTCAACCGGGTTGTGCCGCGTGTGATTGGTTTGGGTCATCTTACATCCCCCTCTGTAAAGCTTATAATGTTACATTTGACCACAGGCTGCGCCACACATCGAGTCGCAGTTTTGTCACGCTTTATCTCTAACCTGCTAAACTGGCTTACACCTTGCGCCCCGGTTAAATTTTCCCCAAAAGCCTCTGACGCTGCGCCAACGTGCTATAATGACCCTATGCGTAATTTACAGATCCGCCGCCGTTCCACCGATCTTGCTCTGTCGCCCGCTGCCAGTGGAGCGACCTTTAATTTCATGCTGGCTTTGCCGGGTCGTGCCAGCAGTGTGCATACTCAGCGTGCCTATTTTCGCTGGGTCGATCACTATCTGGTGGATGTGGCCGGGCTGAAGCCCACATCGGGTGACCAGCGTGTCGCCCGCATGAGCGCGCTGCCAGTCGCGCTGCTGGAGCAGTCCCTCAGCGCTACGCAGTTGCGCGCCTGGTTGGGTATGTTAGCCAGTCGTGGTCACGGCAAGCAGGGCATCGATCAGGCGCGCGCGGCGATTGTCGTATTGACTCAGTTATTGGCCGAGGCCGAGCTGATTGACGAGTACATCAACGCCACTGTATCGCATGTCCGCCCCCCCCGCGCCGAAGACGGTCAGCGCCCCGGACGCTGGCTTTCTACTGATGAGATTCGCCAGTTGATGCTGGCGGCGCGGCAGATTGCCACCTCTCATAATCAGGAGCTGCGTAATCATGTGGCCGTGATGATGCTGTGTACACTGGCGCTGCGCCGCGAGGAATTGTCGGTTGCCCGGTGGGGTGATCTTACCATTCAGAACAATCGTCCGGTGCTGCGGGTACATGGCAAAGGCCGCAAAACCGCCGTGATCGATGTGCCACGTCCTGTGCTGCAAGCACTGGATAACTGGCGGCGTGCTGTTGCCCCACTGGAGCCACACCCGCCTAAAGAGTCGCCCCTCCTGCGCCGCCTGTGGAAGGGCGGGCGGGTCAGCAGGTTCAGCCTCTCGACAGATGGCATCTGGTTTATTATCGATCAGGCCTCGGCCGCCGCCGCCCTCGGCCATGTCGCGCCGCACGACCTGCGCCGTTCTGTCGCCGGGGCGCTCCAGGAATCGGGCGTACCTGTCGATAAAATCAGTCGCCTGCTCCGGCATCGCAACGTTGCTGTGACCGAGCGTTACCTCAGCCGCCTGCCCATGAAGAACGAAGGCGGCCTGCTCATGAGCGACCTGCTCGGCCTGGACGATGCGGAAGATTGGTTATCAGAATAAACCCTCCGCTGAATTTCTAGCCTGCAACACTCGTATACGGGATGAAAATCAGCACCACGTTCACCACAAGCTGGCAAATCCACGCCGCCGCCAGCCCATTGCGCCGCCGTACATAGCTGTACATGCTGTTAATCATCAGCAAACCCAGTGCCAGCACCAGAATCACCGCCGGGTAATTCGTAATATCCAACAGCGGGAAAAATACCACGCCACCCCATAGGCTGCTCATGAACGCCACCAGCCAGAAAGGGTAATCCTCTTGCAGCAGGCCCCGGAAGAACAGCGTTTCCGCCAGCGGCATGACAAAGACCAGATACGCCAGCAGCGTACCGCCGCTCATGCCTATAAACAGTAGGTTGACCGTCGTCGTCAGCGTGTTACCGCCCACAGCCAGCAGCGGCATGGCGATAATCAGCCCGAAAACTACCCCCCACGCCAGATTTTCTGGTGTTTCCTGGCCGATGCGCAGCATCCGGCTGCCCACCAGCCACGCCAGCACCCCAAACCCCGCCACCACCATCCACAGTAGGGTAAAGCGTAAATCACGCTGGTCGCCCGGTAAAGCCATCGAGCCAATGGCCAGCGCCAGCGCGATCAGGTAGCCAAATGTCGGATCACTACTGCTGCCCCGGTACACCGTAAAACGCGGCTCGGTATAATCCGTCTCGACGACTTCTTCCTCGTTTTCCGGCTCATCCGGCACAAGGTTTTCGTCATATTCCGGCTGCGCATTCGTGGTCATGATAACAGTGTCCGCATCGCTTCCAGCACACGCGCCACATGCTCGCGAGTAATCCAGTAATGCGTCACAAACCGGATTTTATCGCGCCCGTTGTTGTATCCGGCGATCACCACGTTGTACTCCTCCTTCAGCCGCCGCACCAGCTCTGCCGGGGGAATCGGCGCGCTGTCTGCAATGCTGAAGAAGATCATATTGCTGCGCACCTGTGCCAGGTCAATCCACACATGAGGGATTGTCGCCAGCCCTTCGGCCAGCAGACAGGCATTTTCATGATCCTCATGCAGCCGTGTAGTCATCTTACGCAGGGCAATCAAACCCGCCGCCGCCAGGATTCCCGCCTGCCGCATCCCACCACCCAGCAGCTTACGGCTGTAATGCGCCTGCTCGATAAACTCGCGCGATCCCACCAGCACCGACCCCACCGGCGCACACAATCCCTTCGACAGGCAGAAGGTTACGCTGTCCGCTGGGGCCGTCAGCGCCTTGACATCCACCCGCAGCGCTGCTGCCGCGTTGAAAATCCGCGCGCCATCAATGTGCAGCTTCAAATCGTGCTCCCGCGCGATCTCGCCCACCTGAGCCGTGTATTCCGCCGTGATCGGGATACCCCCCACGGTGCCCTGGGTGTTCTCCAGGCAGATGAGCCGGGTACGCGGGAAGTGATGGTTGCCCGGTGGCCGCACTGCCGCCCGCACCTCATCCAGATCGAGCGTGCCATCAGCGCCGACTTCCAGCGTATTGGGGTGTATGCCCCCCAGCGCGGCAGAACTCCCCGCTTCATAACGAAATATATGCGCCTGCTTGCCTAAGATCATTTCTTCTCCCCGCGCGCAGTGGGTCATGACTGCCGTCAGGTTGCCCATGCTGCCGCTGGCGACAAACAGACCGGCCTCTTTGCCCAGCATCGCTGCGGCTTCGGCTTCCAGCGCGTTCACCGTCGGGTCTTCGCCATACACATCGTCCCCCACGCTGGCATTCGCCATCGCCTCCCGCATTTCGGGAGTTGGCCAGCTTACGGTATCACTTCTTAAGTCAATGGTGTTCATTATCGGTTCTCCCGTCGCATGATGCATCCCCGACAGCGCCAGTTTTGGCGAGTGGGTAAAGTGACCTGCTGCCATTATCGCGCTGTCACCTGGCGCGTCCAATAGGATACGAGTTGGATAGTAGACCTATTCTTCCGAAATGACAAGTGAGGCTTAAAGAGGGTAAAATGAAAGTGTGCAGGAGAGAAAATAATGACGGTTGTGACGTTTGACCATGTAACCAAGCGTTTTGGGCAGAATATCGACGGGGAACGCCGTTATGTGACCCCTGTCGATAATCTCAACATGAAGATTCACGAAGGTGAGGTGCTGGCGATTGTTGGCCCTTCCGGCTGTGGCAAGTCCACACTGCTGCGCCTCATCGCCGGGCTTGAAGCGCCGGATGCGGGGCAAATCCTGTTCGACAACATCCCGCTGGACGAAATCTCCATGAAAGACCGGGGCATTGGCATGGTCTTTCAGGAAGGCGCGCTCATGCCGCACTGGGAAGGCTGGCGCACTGTGGGCTTCTTCCTCAGCCTGCGCCATCGTGAAAGCGAAGTGCCGGAGCGTGTGAAACGAGTTTCGGATATTACCGGAATCGGCCTCGAAAAGCTGCTGGATAAACGCCCCAGCAAACTCTCTGGTGGTGAACGTCAGCGGGTAGGCATTGCGCGCGCGCTCTCGCGTGATCCGCGTGTGTTCCTGTTTGATGAGCCCTTCTCCAATCTGGATGCCAAAATCCGCTCTCAGGCACGGGTGGAGCTGAAAAGGCTGCTTCAGGAATTTCCGGTCACATCGGTGTATGTCACGCACGATCAGGTTGAGG